>JBAVGD010000014.1:0-3884 GCA_049684635.1 Solirubrobacterales bacterium
TTACCATGGAAGTGCTCTACCAACTGAGCTATCCGGGCGAAATGGCGTTGCGGAGGCTCGATCTTAGAAGGTCTGGGCTTCGTGGTTGATCGCCTGGTCCCGGCGATTCGCTGGCATGCAATACCTGGTCCCTCGCCTCTGGCCGATCGGAACCAGACGACCGTCGCGAAACCGCGATAGAAGAGTCGGGGCTTGAATCAGCCGGATAGCGCCCAGAGAAGGAGAGCGGCCGGGACTATGTTCGCCGACTTGGCGAAATCGAGCTCGTCGCGGCTCGCAACGATGGACGGCCGGCCGGGAAATGCCCTGGCGGGCCCGGTTGCCTCGCGCCGGTCGAGCGTGGTCCATTCGGCGACTTCGACGGCGTCGACCTCTTCACGGCGCCCGCAGGCGAAGTCGACCTCTCCCCCGTGCCGTGTCCCCCAGACATGCAGGCGTTCAGGGGCAAGCATGTTCTCGGCGCTGCCCTCCGCAGGCTCGTAGCGGCGGTAAAGAGCCAGCGCCAGCGCGTTCTCCACCTCCGCGCGGCGGTCGCGAGGCAGACCCATCCGATCGGCCGTCACCGTCAGCAGAAGCGGGTCGCCGAAGTAGATCTTCTTGTCCGTGGCGGTGCCGCCCGTCCGCGAGCCCGTCTTCCAGAAGTAGAGGACGAGCGCGAAGTAGTTGGCCGCAAGCAACTCGACGTAGCTCTGGACGGTACGGGGGTCGTTGCGATCCCTGCGGCGGTGCCGGGAACGGCCGAGCGGCACGGCCATCTCCCGAGCCAACCTCGACCAGCTCAGCTTCGATCCGAGTGATCGCATCAGCTGCTCGAGCAGCGCCTGGGCAGCTGGGGTGGATGCGCCTCGTCGCTGAAGTTCCTCAAAGACCGAGTCCCAGAGAACTCTCCGCATCTCCTCGCTCGGCTCGGGGTGTCCGGCCGCCGCCTCGGCGACGGCAGCCGGCAGCCCGCCGAACAGCAGATAGCGCTCAAGAGCATGCTGCAGGGCCGGCAGGTGAATCCGGGCCGCGTGCAGGGCCGCCTGGCCGCCGGGGTCAACGATCTCAGCGATCGTCAAGCCCGGACCGGGAGGAATCGACTCGTCTATGGCACGCGAAAAGGAGGAGAAGTCCTGCGGCATCAGGAGGAAGTCCCTTCCTGGCCCGCGCCGCCCGGGCAGCCGCTCGGCCGCTCCGTCAACCAGGTCCGCCGCCGAGGAGGCGGCGCAGACGACGACATCGCGGTCGATCCGACCGCTATCCCAAAGTACCTTGACGGCGGTCTGCCAGTGCCAAGCCCGGTTCACCTCGTCGAGCAGTACCAACCGGGAGTCTTCGCGCCCGCCCGCAAGCTGGATCGCGCGGTTCACCGATTCGACCAGCGCAACGGGCGGCCGGTCCTCAAGCAGATCGAGGGAGAGGTAGACGATCTGCCGCGGCGCGATGCCGGCCTCAAGCGCCCGGCGGACCAGCAGTTTCAGGTCGGTCGACTTGCCGGTCTGGCGCGGCCCGCGGAGGACGTGGATCGCCGGAACGCCAATGTCGACTTCGTCGACCTGCGGCGTGGCGAGTCGTATTGGGCCGGCTTCCAGCCGTCGCAGATGCGGATCGTCAGCCTCCCAGCCGGCGTCGGTCCACCATGGGTTGAAACGGGCAATCTGGCGGTCTTGGAGCATTGAGGGGTCAGTTTTAGCAATTGACCCCTTGCCAGAAGGAAATCTTCGTAGAGGCTCGTTGAGAAGCCGTCCAAGGAACTCGAGTACGTCTTACTAAGACATACCCTATGAATCGTGACCGGCCGCACGGCGACGACGCAGCCGAGCCGGCGGGTCGTCGAGGCCCGCTCAGCCGTAGCGCTCGCCGATGATCCGGCGCAGCTTCGCCCGGTCGTGGCGAGATTGGATCCGTCGCACCGTGCCCGAGCGGGAACGCATTACGAGCGATTCGGTGCTGGCGCCGGGACCGCGGTAGCGCACGCCCTGCAGGACGTCGCCGTCGGTGACACCACTGGCTGAGAAAAAGACGTCCTCGCCGGCACAAAGGTCGTCGCAGGTAAGGATTCGGTCGAGGTCGTAGCCGGCATCAAGCGCCGCCTGACGCTCGCCATCGTCTCGCGGCCAGAGGCGGCCGAGCAACTGGCCGCCCATGCACTTCAGCGCCGCCGCGGAGATCACCCCCTCGGGCGTACCGCCGATCCCCCAGAGCAGATCCACCGGGGAGCGATCGCTGACCGCAAGCAAAGCCGCGGACACATCGCCGTCCTTGATCAGGCGGATGCGGGCACCGGCCTCGCGAACTTCGGCCATCGCATCCTGGTGGCGGTCGCGGTCCAGCATGACCACGGTCACGTCTCCAACGCTTCCGCCCTTGCGATCCGCGACGAGCTTCAGAGTCTCGGCGAGCGGTCGGTCAAGGTCGAGCAGATCGGCGATTTCTTCCCCGCCGGCGAGCTTCTCCATATATACGCACGGCCCGGGGTCGAACATGGTGCCTCGCTCGGCAAGCGCGATCACCGCGATTGCGCTTGGCATGCCGAGCGCGCAGAGGCGCGTGCCCTCGAGCGGGTCAACGGCGATGTCGACGACCGGCGGCGTGCCGTCGCCGATCCGCTCGCCGTTGTAGAGCATCGGCGCCTCATCCTTCTCGCCCTCTCCAATGACGACGGTGCCGTCCATCGAAACCGAATCGAGGACGAAGCGCATCGCATCGACGGCAGCCTGGTCCGCGGCGATCTTGTCACCCCGGCCAACCCAGCGGGCGGCGGCCAGCGCCGCTGCCTCGGTAACCCGTGCAAGGTCGAGCGCCAGGTTGCGGTCAGGCCTCGCCTGATCGCTTGAGCCCGCCGTCGAGCTCGAATCTTGCAGGGTGTCCCCCATTGTCGCTGGAGGCTATTACCTCTGCCGCGTGCCATGCGGTGACGTCCATCCACACGGCGAGGCGCTTGTATAGGGTCAATGCGTGGCTCAGCGCTGGGGACTCACGCTGCCGCTCCCGGGCACGCCGCTCGCCGCCCACGAGGGGCTCGTCAAGCGGGCCGAGGCGGCCGGGTACACCGACCTGTGGAGCGGCGAGACGAACGGGCCCGACGGCTTCACACCCCTGACGCTCTCCTCCGTCTGGACCGAGCGGGCGCGGCTCGGCACCGGCATCGTCGGCGTCTTCCAGCGCGGGCCGGCGTTGCTGGCGCAGGAGGCGGCGGCGCTGGCCGATGCCTCAGGCGGGCGCTTCGTGCTGGGCATCGGCTCCTCCTCTGACCGGATCGTCGAAGGCTGGAACGGGATCCCCTTCGAGCGGCCGCTGAGCCGCGTCCGCGAGACGCTCGAGTTCCTGCGCGCGGCGCTGGCCGGCGAGCGCACCGAGAGCGGCTTCAAGCTGGAGACCGCGCCGGCGCAGCCGGTGCCGATCGTGCTCGCCGCCCTGCGCGGCAAGATGCTCGAGCTGGCGGTCGAGCGGGCCGAGGGCGCCTTCACCAACTTCCTGCCGCTCGGCGGCCTGCCGCAGGTCACGGCGCAGCTCGACGGCGCGCCCGAGGGCTTCGAGCTGCTCTGCCGCTTCTTCTGCCTGCCAGGCGAGCGCGAGGCGGTCGAGCCGCTTGCCCGCTTCATGTTCTCCTCCTACATCACTGTCCCGGTCTACGCCGCCTTCTACCGCTGGCTTGGCTATGGCGAGCAGATCGAGCCCATGGTCGCCGCCTGGGAAGCCGGCGACCGCCAGGAGGCCGCCGCGGCCGCCCCCTGGGAGCTGATCGAGGACATGTTTGTCTTCGGCTCCCCCGAGCAGATGCGCGAGCGCCTCGACGCCTTCGTTGCCGGCGGCATCACCCTGCCGATCCTCACCCCGATCGTCACTCCGGACAGGCTGGGCGAGACGATCGAGGCTCTCGCTCCGTAGGCGAACGCAGAAAC
>JBAVGD010000015.1:0-4135 GCA_049684635.1 Solirubrobacterales bacterium
TTCGCTTCTGGACGGCGGCGTCCGGGACCTCCTTAACCAGGACGCAGATCTTCAAGTTGAAGCCTCCTTAGCGGGGTTGACTGACCAGTCAGTCAGTCTATCTATCCCTCCGGCGACGTGCTGCCTCAGCACCCCAGGCCCGCCAGGCGCAAGCGCATTGCGGATCTAGTCGTCGCCGCGCTCGTGGCGTTCTTGCGCACTCTCACGGATGAAATCAACGATCTCGTCGGTTGCGGCGCCGGGCGTAAAGACCGCAGCAACCCCAAGTTTCTTCAGCTCGGGGATGTCATCGGCCGGGATCGTGCCGCCAACGGTGACGAGGACGTCATCGACCCCCTGCTCCTTCAGCAGCTCGACGACCCGCGGCACGAGGGTCATGTGCGCACCGGAGAGGATCGAAAGCCCGACCGCGTCGGCGTCCTCCTGGATGACCGTCTCGGCGATCTGCTCGGGAGTCTGGTGCAGGCCGGTGTAGATCACCTCCATGCCGGCGTCGCGAAGAGCCCGAGCGATGATCTTGGCCCCGCGGTCGTGCCCGGCGAGGCCGGGCGTGGCAACGACGACCCTGATCTTTCTGGCGGTGGCTGTCTCGCTCATGAATTTCGTGCTCCGCTGGCTCGTGCGCATCTATCGCCGGCGATCTTGGTCACCCGTTGCGCGCTCGCTCGCGGCGGAACCCTAGTCAATCGGCCGCCTAGTGCCGCGTCAGGCAACGTTCACCGGACACGGCACTAGAACACCGGGGATTCGGTGTAGGTCCCGAACACCTCTTGCAGCGCGGCGATCATCTCGCCCTCGGTGGCGCGCACGCGCGCGGCCTCGATGATCGGGGGCATCAGGTTCGTCTCTCCGGCCGCTGCTCGCTTCAGCTCGGCGAGGGCGGCCTCGACCGCGGCGGCATCGCGGCGAGCTCGGGTCGCCTGCAGGCGATCGACCTGCTTGCGTTCCAGGGCCGGGTCGATGCGGAGGATCGGGGTCTCGGGCTCGTTCTCCTGGACGAAGTCGTTGACCCCGACGACAATCCGTTCGCGCTCGTCGACCTGACGCTGGTAGACGAAGGAGGCGTCGGCGATCTCGCGCTGGGGGAAGTTGCGGCGGATCGCCTCCACCATCCCGCCGAGCTCGTCGATGCGCGCGAAGTACTCGTAGGCCGCCCGCTCCATGTCGTCGGTCAGCTTCTCGACGAACCAGGAGCCGCCAAGCGGATCGGGGGTATTGGCAACTCCCGATTCGAAGGCGATGATCTGCTGGGTGCGAAGGGCCACCCTGACCGCGTCCTCGGTCGGCAGCGCCAGCGCCTCGTCGAAGGAGTTGGTGTGCAGCGACTGGGTGCCACCAAGGACCGCGGCCAGCGCCTCGAGCGAGGTCCGGACCACGTTGTTCAGCGGCTGCTGAGCGGTCAGCGAAACACCCGCGGTCTGGGCGTGGAAGCGCAGCCGCATCGACTCCTCCCGCTTCGCGCCGTATGTCTCGCGCATCTCTCGAGCCCAGATGCGCCGCGCCGCCCGGTACTTCGCGATCTCCTCGAAGAAGTCGATGTGGGCGTTGAAGAAGAAGGACAGCCGCGGGGCGAAGTCATCGACGTCGAGGCCGCGTTCGATTGCCCGCTCGACGTAGGTGAAGCCGTCCTTCAGCGTAAAGGCGAGCTCCTGCTGGGCGGTCGAACCGGCCTCGCGGATGTGGTAGCCCGAAATCGACACCGGGTGCCAGCGCGGCATCTGCTGGGAGCACCACTCGATCATGTCGGTAACCAGCCTCATCGCCGGCTCGATCGGGAAGCACCACTCTTTCTGGGCGATGTACTCCTTGAGGATGTCGGTCTGGATCGTGCCGCCGAGGTCGCCGGCAGGCACACCCTGCTGCTCGCCGACCAGCACGTAGAAGGCCAGCAGGATCGCCGCCGGCGCGTTGATCGTCATCGAGGTCGTCACCCCGCCAAGCGGGATGCCGGCAAAGAGCTGCTCCATGTCGTCGAGGCTGTCGACGGCGACCCCCTCGCGCCCCACCTCGCCGCGGCTGAGAGCATGATCGGAGTCGTACCCCATGAGCGTCGGCATATCGAAGGCAACCGACAGCCCGGTCTGACCGTGGTCGAGCAGATAGTGGAAGCGCTCGTTGGTCTCCTCAACGGTGCCGAAGCCGGCGAACTGGCGCATCGTCCAGAGCCGCCCGCGGTACATCGACTCGTATGGCCCGCGAGTGAACGGGTACTCGCCGGGGCGACCTATCTCCTGCTCAGGATCCTCCGGAGCGTCGCTCGGGACATACAGCGGCTCGATCGGCTGTCCCGAGATCGTCTCGAACTCGACAGCCCGGGTCGGGTCGTGCGGATCGGCGCCGTTGGGCTTGCCTTTCGCCACGTTCGCCGCCTGCGACTCGATGTCCATACCTGGCAGTCTAGTTTTTCGGCTTGCTAACGCGGTTATGACCGCCATAGCCGCCGCGAATGTCCGTTCTTTCTACGACCCAGAATGGGGACTTCAACGGAGGTTTGTTGGGACCTGGCGTGGCACGGTCATGTGTGCAGGGCATTTCGATGGCCCAACCAGCATTAAGACAACCACTGAGCAGGAGGTCCCATGCGCAAAGTACTTGAGATCGGAGGTGTCATAGCCGCTGTAATCCTGATTGCGTTCGGCGCCGGCGCCGTCGTTATCGGACTCCAGGGTCGCACCACCGTGTCAGACAGCCTTAAGGAAGAGCACATCGTCGGGTCGAACGAGATGACCGCGTCCGAAGTCGCCGCAGAAGCGAAGCAGGACGGGATCACGGGCGTCAAGCTCCCGACCTGCAGCGTCGCCGGTGAAGTCATCGACAGCGGCGAAAAGGCGTACTGCTTCGCGCAATACATGCGCGCGCACGCGCTTATAAACAGCGGCGGCTACACCTACTCCCAGGTCGGGCGCTATGAAGCCGAACCCGGGACACCGAAGAACGAGCTGGCCGCAGGCGGCGGCACCGAAGACATGCTGTACGCCGTCACCGATCCGGAAACGGGACTGCCCAAGGAAAACCCGACCCGGGAAATCTGGGTTGAAGAGGCGGCGCTCTCAACCGCCCTCAACGCGGCCTACATGGGCGAAAAAACCGCGCAATTCGGGATGGTCGTGGGCCTCGCCCTGCTGCTGACCGGAATTGGCTTCGCGATCCTCGTTGCGAGTGGCGTCGTAGCCCACTCTGAGCCCAGGCTCGAGCTGCTTCGCCGCTTGCGCAAGAAGGCGGGCGGGGAACCAACCACTGCTCAGTGAGCTGAGTCAACCCCCCAGGAGGGGCTGACTCAACAGACCCCGAGTCCGGAACGCCGGGCTCGGGGTCTTTTCTTTCCCGAGCCTTGAATCGGGTTCGAACGTGGACGTGCGCACCGCGCTTCTCTCAGCCGCGCATCTACCGCTTTCGGGTTTCGCGCAGTGAACCGCGGGGAGTAGGAGGTCGAAGCTGCTGCGCGCAATTGGTGGTGCCGTTCTGCGCGACAACAAGCAGCGGAACCACCGAAGAGGAGGAGTTATGCGCAAAGCACTGGAAATAGGGGGCTTCATAGCTTCCGTGGTGTTGATCGCATTCGGGATCGGAGCCATCGTTCTGGGCGTCGAAGGCCGCAGCACGGTCTCGGACAGCCTCAAGCAGGAGAACATCATCGGGACGCCGGACATGACCCCGTCCGCGATCGCCGGTGAGGCGAAGGAAGCCGGCCTCACCAACGTCGACCTACCGAGTTGCACGGTGGCTGAAAAGCCGATCGACAGTGGCGACAGGGCCCGATGCTTCGCGCAGTACATGCGCATTCACGCGCTGGAGGCGACCGGCGGCTACACCTATTCCGAGATGGGTCGCTACGAAGCGAAGCCGGACGCGCCCAAAGGCGAACTGGCCGAAGGCGGCGGCACCGAAAGCGAAGAATTTGCCGTCAAGGATCCGGAAACCGGCGAACCCCTCGAAAACGGCACCCGTGACGTCTGGGTTACGGAGACCGCCCTATCAACCGCCCTCAACGCCAGCTACATGGCCGACAAGACGGGGCTCTTCGGGATCGTGGTCGGCATCGCCCTGCTGCTGACCGGCTTGGGCTTCGGGATCCTCGTCGCCACCGGCGCGATCCGGGATACGGAGTCCGTCTTTCGCAGACGCTCCTCATCCT
>JBAVGD010000016.1:0-2555 GCA_049684635.1 Solirubrobacterales bacterium
GTCCCGCGTACAACATTGTCTTCGGCCTCCCAGGTGCTGGTGTGGCTGATTACCCCGGTCGCCGCGACGTAATGGTTGGGCGGGATGACGCCGAGGTTCTCCTTGTTGTCGCGACGGAACAGTTCGGGCTGCTCCGCGGCGAGGGTCCGCCAGTCGACGCCGGTCGCCGCGCCCGCTCGAGGAGGGGGTCGCCGACATCCGTCGCGTTCTGGACGTAGCAGACGGCGTAGCCAGCGTCGAGCCTCAGACGGATGAGGGTGTCGTTTTCAACCACCGGGCGATGATTGACGACCCTTGGCAGCCCCCTGGAGAGCTTCTGGTGTCACGTTCCTCAGCGGTCGGCTGGCCCCGAAACCCGATGCGTCCAGCACTTCGACGGGCGGATCGATGTGACGACGGAGGACCCGGCGGGTCGCCCAGGCTACCGTCCAGCCCAGCGGGAGATATCGAACCGGCAGAAACACGAGGCTGACACTCGCCAGTTCCCGGACGGCCGGGTGTCGGGCGGCGCTCCGAACCAAGTCTCGAAGGTTCGCGGGATTGCGCAGATCCCGCACGAGGGCGGCGCGATCGTGGACCGCGCGTTGAGCAATGTCGTGGAGGGTCTCCGAGTGCACCGCCGCGACGATCACGCCACGCGTTTCGGGCAAGGTGACGATGCGGCCGATGCGGGAAAGGCGGGTCACTGAAGGCATCTGGAGTGTTCCACTGCGCGATCTGGACTTCGATCCTAGCAGCCCGCCATGGTCAAGTCCCGGGACGTGGTGTAACAGGGCGTCATCCACGCGCCTGATCGTTCAGCTCGCGAGCAGGAGCGCTGGACTCACCTCCTCATGGTCGACGACCGCGTCGATCCGGGCCATCGACTCGGGCCGGAAGTAGCGCCGACCGTCCTGCCACTCGTCGTCCTGCTCGAACAGGACCATCCCGACGAGGCGGATGAGGCTCGCTCGGGTCGGGAAGATCCCGACGACCGCGGTCCGGCGCTTGATCTCCTTGTTGAGCCGCTCCTGGGGGTTCGTGCTCCGGATCTGGCGGCGGTGGGCCTCGGGGAAGGTGAAGTGGACGAGCAGATCCGGCTCGGCCTCGGTGAGCAGGGCCGCGACCGCCGGGAAGCGCCCGGCCAGGCTGTCGGCGACCCGCCGGAGCTGGGCAGAGGCAGCCGCCTCGTCGGGCTGCTCGAAGATGCTCCGGATCGCGCTCGCGACCATGCCCGCGGCACCCCGCGGGACGAGATCCTGGGCATTCCGGGTGAAGTGGACCCGACACCTCTGCCACGCGGCGCCCAGGAGCGTCTCGTGGATCGCCCGCACGAGGCCCCGATGGGCATCGCTGATGACCAGGCGGACGCCGGCCAGGCCGCGCTCCACGAGCGAGTGCAGGAAGCCCGCCCAGGCGTTGCCCTCGTCGTTGCCGGTCGCCAGCTCGAGCCCCAGGATCCGGCGCTCACCGGTCCCGGCCACCCCGACCGCGACGAGCGCGGCCATGCTCACGACCCGGCCCTGGTCGCGGACCTTGATGTACGTCGCGTCGAGGAAGACGTACGGATAGCGCTCCTCGGCGAGCGAGCGATGGCGGAACGTCTCGACCTCGGCGTCGAGGGCGGCACAGATCCGGCTGACCTCGCTCCGGCTCATCGAGGCGATCCCCAGGGCCTCGACGAGATCCTCCACGCGGCGGGTGCTGACCCCCGCGACGTACGCCTCCTGGACGACCGACAGGAGCGCCCGCTCGGCTCGTCGACGGGGCTCGAGCAGGGACGGGAAGTACGAGCCGTCGCGGACCTTGGGGATCGACAGGTCGATCGTGCCCACCCGGGTGTCCCAGCGCCGCTCGCGATAGCCGTTCCGGTTCGTCAGCCGGCGGTCCGGGGCCCGCTCGCCCTTGGCGGCGCCGGTGAGCTCGGAGACCTCGGCCTCCATGATCGCCTCGGCCAATACCCGGACGCCCTCGCGCAGGACGTCGACGTTGCCGTCGCTGGTCGCCTTGCGCAGCATGTCGAGCACGGCCATCCTGTCCTCGGCCATCGTTGTTCTCCCTTTCGTCGTCGGTTCTCAGTCCAACGACGCGAGGATGACGCGATGGCCGACTCCTTCGTCAGCCGGTTCGGCTGTTACACCACCTTATGGGACGTGACCCAGTCCGGGCGCGGCGCGGTCTCGCCCTTCGGCTCGCCATTGTGGAGCGGCTGCGGGCGTCCACGCTTGTCGATGGCGTGGGTCGGGCCCATCTGGTTGCCGCATCTGCATGACCAGAGGTCGCTCGGTCTCCCGCATAACGAAACGCCCTCCCCGGGTCCTAGGCAGGAGTGCGACCGCCATAGCCCGCCCCAGGAGGGTGTTTCGTTGAGCTGATCCTGCCACCCGCCGACGTGCGCCGGCCACGGTACGTTCGGGTGGGCTGGAGCGTGCGATGGGTTCATTGAGCGATACGCCCCGGCATTCCCTGGAGACGTGGCGGGGCATCGCCGGGCAGCGAGACGCCCGCCCCTGCGGTAAGGGCGGGCGTCTCTAGCGCATCGGCCGACAAGGGGAAACTCGCCGGCCAGTCAGGAG
>JBAVGD010000017.1:0-1707 GCA_049684635.1 Solirubrobacterales bacterium
ACTCCAAGCATCGCGCAAAATTCCCAAGGCGCAATTGCTGGCGGGCCTGCGCGCTCTGCAAAAAGCCGACGACCGCCTCAAAGGTGGCGCCGAGGATCCCCGAACTGTAATGGAATTTTTGGTGACGGAGCTATCCGCACCCAGCGCGGCGCGCGCGGCGACGCGATAAAATCCCTCTCCTGAAATCTCGAGGAAGCCGGCAACGTGTGGAAAGAAAAGGGACGGCCGAATGGCCGTCCCTTTTTGTCGCTGGGAGCGAGCTGGAGTTTAGTGGCCGAAACCGCCGTGATCGTCGCCGCCGTGATCACCGTCGTGGCCGAAGTTAAATAGATCGAAGAGGTCGCCAATCGCCGGGCTGTTCGTGGGAACGTACGGATTGTCCCAGTCGCTCCGGGGATTGGGGAAGTTGTCGCGGCTGCGGTTCGTCAGCGGCTTCAGGTCCCAGTTCCGTTCGATGAACTTCAGAATTGAAACGTGGTCGTTGTACGTGTGGCTGATGTGTCCGCCGCGGCTGTAAGGCGACACGACAATCATCGGAATGCGCGGGCCGTCGCCGAAGAAGTCGATCGGCTGGATGTAGCCGGAGTCATAGAGACCGCCGCCTTCATCGAGCGTAATGAAGAGAGCCGTCTCGGCAAAGAGCTCCTTGTTGGCCGTGAGATGGTCCACGATTTTCTTAACCATGGCTTCGAAGAGGTCAAACTTCGACGAAGCCGGGTGGCCATCCAGAAGGCCGTCCGGTTTCACGAAGGAAACTGCCGGCAGCGTGCTGTTGTCGATGGCGTTGAAGAAATCGATGGTGTCCTTGATGTGCGCGGTGCGCTGCGCTGGAACGCCCATGATGGCATTTGTATAGGACTCGAAGTTGCAGATGTTGCAGTACGCTCGGCCCACCTGCACGCTCGGATCCGGGTTGGCGGGATTCTGCTGGAGAGCCACAGCGGCGTTGTACGCTCCGCCGTAATAGGCCCACGAGATGTTCTTTTCGTTGAGCGCTTCGCCGATCGTCCGCACATTCGTCGGGGGAACGGAACCGCCTTTGGCAATCCCAGCCGTGTCGACTGTGCCGTCAGGCAAAAAGCCCGGGCTGTCATTGTTGATCATGTAGAAGTGGTTTTTCTCGCAGTTCGGATTCGGATGATAGGGGAGCGAGGCAAGATAGTCGCGAACCTGGTCGACGCCGGGCTGGGATGAATCGGCGCACTCGGCGAAGTTGCCGTCGAAGCCGATGTCCACCGTGTACTGGTTGTTTGAGCCGGGCAGAGGATCGGGATTGGCGATGTGGGATGGCGGCTTTGTGGGGTTGCCTTTGCCGTCGGACCAGAAGATCGCGTCGCCCGTGCCCATCATGACGTGGTTGGCGCCGGTGCCGCCCATGACCGCTTGATGGAAGTTGTCGCTCATGGAGTATTCATCGGCCAGAGCTTTGAGGACCGGAACGTCGCCCTTTTGCACGTTGTAAAAAGCCATGGAATTGCCGCCGCCATTGTCGTCGACTTGATTCGCCACGGGGAAGCTGGCGGGGTCAGGCTCGCTGGTGTAGCTGGTGATGACGAAGGGATACAGGTCGTTCAAGCAACCGGATGGGTTCTGCCGGGTTGCGTTGCGCACGCTGCAATCCGATTGCTGCCACATCTCGAAGAGCCGGTGCGTGGTGTCGCCCGTGTAGGAATCGTAGGGAAGATTTGGTCCTGCGAGCGGGAACGG
>JBAVGD010000018.1:0-6886 GCA_049684635.1 Solirubrobacterales bacterium
CTTTTTGATCTGGCTGCGGATGAACACGCAACACCTCCGGGGAGAATTGTTCGCCTTTGTTCCCGACCTCGATTGGACTCGCAGTTGGACAGATGAAGATCTCTATAATCACTTTGACCTGACTGAAGCGGAGGTCGCGGTCATCGAGGCGAACATCAAAGAGATGACTCCCCCTGTGACTCTCGCGGCGTGACCAACCGCATCTACGCCTACACGGTCGTCGGCAAGGACACCGAGCCGTGGGAGCGCATCTCAGGGCAATCCCGTACGACCGGAACCGGTCTGATCAAGGTCGGGCAGACGACTAGGCGCAAAGCTCGGGAGCGGATCAAGCAGCAGCTCGGCACCGCTTACCCAAGTCTGGGTGGGGTCGAAATTCTGCTGGATGAGCCGGCCGTCCGCGAGGACGGCAGCGAGTTCACAGATCACGAAGTCCACGCCGCGCTCGTCGGGGAGGGGATTCGGCGTCCCGAGGGCGAGTGGTTTGAAGCGACCCTTGA
The DNA here is from genome assembly GCA_049684635.1 of Solirubrobacterales bacterium. Taxonomy (GTDB): domain Bacteria; phylum Actinomycetota; class Thermoleophilia; order Solirubrobacterales; family 70-9; genus VRUE01. Next base: position 501 of record JBAVGD010000018.1, read on the forward strand.
CGAGGTCAAGGCCGCGATCAACAAGGTGCGCTCAGGGGTGCCGTTCGAGCCCACGCGCACCGAGCTATTCCCGATGCGCCCTGAGCAGAAGGAAGCCGTAGAGCACACCGCCGCCTACTTCCGCGGCCACGCCAGCGACACCCGCCCTCCGAAGTTCCTCTGGAACGCGAAGATGCGGTTCGGCAAGACCTTTGCCGCCTACCAGCTCGCCAGGGAGATGGGCTGGACTCGCATGCTCGTCCTCACTTACAAGCCTGCGGTCCAGGCCGCCTGGCGCGACGACCTGCTGGGCCACGTGGACTTCGCGGGCTGGCACTTCGTCGATCGCGAGACGCCGATCGAGGAGGCCGACCAACTTCTGAGCGGACGCGACCCCGTCGTCCGCTTCGCCTCCTTCCAAGATCTAGGTCAGAAATCGCAGGACGGCGAAGTCAAGGAGCACAATGAGTCGCTCCTCCTAACCGACTGGGACTGCATCGTGCTTGACGAGTACCACTTCGGCGCTTGGCGCGACAGCGCTCGCGAACTCTATGACCCGGCCGACAGTCTCCTTGCCGAGGAGGTGGAGCCCGACGAGGAGGTGACCGAGGAAGACCTCGGGCTCGAGGCCGCGCACTACCTATATCTCTCGGGCACCCCGTTCCGCGCGATCACGAACGGCGAGTTCACCGAGAACGCCACCTTCGACTGGACCTACGTGGACGAGCAGGCAGCGAAGGAGGACTGGGACGATAGTCAGGGGCAGAACCCCTATCTCGAGCTGCCCAGGATGGAGATGTATGCCTACGAGATCGCGCCGGGAGCGGCGGTCTGGGCCGAAGACGGCGAGTTCTCGGGCTTCTCGCTGACCGAGTACTTCAAGGCGGAGCGCATCGGCCCGGCGCGCGGGACGCCGGAACGCGGCGACTGTGTGTTCGAGGATCCCGAGCGCGTCTCCGAGTTCCTCGAAATGCTCTGCGGCAAGCTCTCAGAGCAGATCAAGGTCCGGATCGTCTCAGGCCAGAAGCCACCCTTTCCGTACGAGAGTCCCGCATTCACCGAGCAGGTCAGGCACTCGGTTTGGTACATGCCCAACGTTGCCTCCTGCTTTGCGATGCGCGACATGCTCGACACGCACCCCTACTTCTCAGGCTTCGAGATCGTCGTCGCCGCGGGTTCGGGGGCCGGTCAGGGCGCCGAAGCGAAGCCGCCGGTCGAGGCGGCGATCGCCAACTCCGAGAAGGAGCACGCCTCCGGCTCGATCACGCTCTCCTGCGGCAAGCTGATGACGGGCGTGACCGTACGCGAGTGGGGAGCGATCCTGATGCTGCGCTCGCTAAAGTCGCCTGAGTCGTACTTCCAGGCGGCGTTCCGGGTGCAATCCCCGTACGCCATCCGCGACCCAGAGGGCGGGATCGAGGTGCGAAAGCCAACCTGCTACCTGTTCGAGTTCGATCCGAACCGGGCGCTATTGCTGCTGTCCGAGTACGGGCTGCGGCTGGCGGCCCAACAGGACGAAACCCCTGAGCAGGCAATCGGCAAGTTGATCAACTACCTGCCGATCTTCGGCTTCAAGGGCGGGGCGATGTCCCCGCTCGAAGCTTCCGACGTCCTCGACTGGGCAACGGCGGGGGTTGGCGCCACCGCGCTCGCGAAGCAATGGAACTCTCCTGTGCTTGTCGACGTGAACGAGCGCACCCTGTCTGCTGTGCTTGACCATCCCGGGCTGCTTGAGACGCTGGCGCAGATCGAGGACTTTCGCGTGCTCGTCGACAACGCCGAGCACGTCATCACTTCGACCAAGATGCTAAAGAAGGCAAAGCGCGAGCAGGGCGGGCAGCTCGAGCCCGAACAGAAGCGCGAGCAATCGGAAACAGCGAAGAAGCGCAGGGAGATCCGCGAGAAACTTCAGAAGTTCCTCGCCCGCGTCCCGGTGTTCATGTACGGGACGGACTTCCGCGAGGAGGCGCTTAAGCACGTGATCGAGTCGCTCGATCCCGTGCTCTTCGAGCGAGTGACTGGTCTCACAATCGAGGACTTCAAGCTCCTCAGCGATCTCGGCCTATTCAACGCTAGGAATATGGATGCCGCCATCTGGCAGTTCCGCCAGTTCGAGAGCGCGAGCCTGCGCTACGCGGAGACGGAGGTCACAGGTGACAACCAGGGTGGGGTGGGTCTGTGGGAGCGGAAAATAGGCAAGTGACTTTGCCGCGGGCGGGCGGCGGCTCGGAAGCCGGCCTTCTGACGCAGTACGCGCGCGAGGTGCGCGCTCAGGGTTGGCCAAGCCGACTCAGCCATGCTGAGCTGATCCGCAACCACCTCGTCGGCGTCGAGGATTCGGCTGACGCACCAAGGACTTCGCCAAGGCCAAGCGCCTGTCGACCGCTCCGATCGCCCGTTCTTGCCCAAGGACCTCGTTTCGCTTGAGCCTTCTGAGAAACCGATGTGTGGGCGCTCACCGTGGCGCCGCTGCGCTTGTTTAGCCTCGCCGGGGTGAGATGACAAGAGTGCGTGATCCTGTCCGAGTTGCCTTGCCCAGTACTCGGCGAGTGCGCTCTGCGCGCGCCGATATGGGTCACCGGGGACGGGTTCAGTGCGAAGCTCGCCGTGGGTCAACGCGACACAGCCATGGCTTTGCCCCGCCTCCACGGCTAAAGCCTAAGCCGCTGCGCGATTTAATACTGCTCGAACCGTTGAGGGATGCCACGGCCGGCCGCCGTGGGCCGTGAGAACGCTGCGCTCATATTCAGGTAGCTAGGGATAGGGCGTTTCCGCTGGATCCATAGACGCGCATGCGCGCGCAAGCTTCAATCGCCGCCAACAGGCGACTATCCCCCCCGTCGAGGCGAGCAAAGGGCCACAGGAGGCGCTTGCGCCAGATCTCCGGATCCGCGCATTTAAAAAACCCCTTGCGGAAGAGGTGCTCTCCCGCACTTGGGTGCCCCGCCGTGGGTGGCTGGTTGGCCTTCCGCAAAGCAGCGCTGGCCTCAGACCCACCGCAGCCCGAAGATGCTCAGCGAGGCCGACCACGAGCGCTGCTGTGAGGTCCGCAAGCGCACCGGCTGGTCGGCTCGGAGGTCGGCATCCCCCACGCGACGGTGCACCGGGCACTGCGCCGTCGTGGCTGCTCGCGGCGCCCGCGAGAGCCGCGGGAGGCGGTGCTCCGCTACGAGTGGCCCTGTCCCGGCAACCTGCTCCATTTGGACGTCAAGCGCCATGCGCGCTTCCTCGAGCCCGGCCACGCGGTCACCGGCAAGCGCACCCGTGGCTCGCGCGGGGCCGGTTGGGAGTTCGTCCACACCCTGGAGGACGACTGCTCCCGGCTCGCCTATTCGGAGATCCACGATGACGAGAGGGCGCAGACCGTCACCGACTTCACCCGCCGTGCTCTGGACTGGTTCTTGGAGCGCGGGATCGTCGCCGAGCGGCTGCTCACCGATAACGCCTGGGCGTACACGAAGAACAGGGATCTGGCGCCGGTGCTGGACCGCCGCCAGATCCTCCACAAGCGCACCAGGCCCTACACTCCGAAAACCAACGGCAAGGTCGAGCGCCTCCAGCAGACGATGGACCGCGAGTGGGCCCGGGGGCTCACCTACCGCTCAAGCGCCGATCGCCGAGCCGCCCCTGCCACACTGGCTGGCCTACTACAACGAGAGCCGTCGTCACTCAGCTCTCGGCAACCGCCCGCCTATGGCTCGCGGTCGGGACGTCTTGGGGCACGACAGCTAATGCGATGAGGGGCATCGTTCCGTGGATCCGCCATAGGTTGACGTCAGTCGCTGATCCCGAGGCTAAGCTAGCCCTATGGATCTTGAGAACTGCCCAGCCGCTCGTCTGGAGGGACTTGAGTTCGATGGCGGGTGGATCGCGGGGCCTCGCATCGAGCAGCAACCGGGTGGGACTGGAGGCCATTTCTCGTTCGGATATCACGTCAGCCATCCGGATAAGGGTGATGCTTTCTTGAAGGCGCTCGACTACTCCCGCGCTTTGCGCCACGAAGACGTGCCGACAGCCCTGAAACGCCTCGTTGACGGATACGTCTACGAGCGCGATCTGCTCGAAAGGTGCTCAAAGGCCCGCTTGAGCAAGGTCATCCTGCCCCTCGCCCACGGGCAGAAGAATGTCGGTGGCTTCCAGCTGCCCGTTAACTACTTGATCTTTGAACTGGCGGACGGAGACGTCCGAAGCCAGTTCGCACTGGAGGCCTTTGACCACGCCTGGGTTATGCGTGTTTTGCACAACACCGCTATCGGTGTCCAGCAGCTACACGGCGAGAAAATCGCTCATCAGGACATCAAGCCTTCGAACCTGCTGACGTTCGGGGACAACGGCTCGTCCAAGCTGGCCGATCTTGGGCGGGCGGAGTACCAGGGCGAGGCTGCTCCTCATTCGGCCAATCCGATTGCGGGAGATCTAACGTACGCGCCGCCAGAGCAGCTCTACGGCTATCAATCACCTGACTGGAACGCTCGTCGCCGGAGCTGTGACCTTTACCACCTCGGCAGCATGATTCTCTTCTTCTTTGCCGGGACGGCGGCGACTCCGGCGATTATTTCCCGCCTCGCTCCCGCTCAGCATTTCGATAAGTGGGGCGATTCCTATGCCGCTGTGCTCCCATTTGTTCGTGACGCCTTTGATGGGGTCGCTGATCAGCTCGACCAGGTGCTGCCGGTGTTTTGCAGGGACCGGCTTGGCTCTGCTTTTCGAGAGCTTTGTGACCCGGAGCCGGAAAAGCGAGGGCACCCTCAGGCTCGCGGTTCACGTCACAGTGACCCATACGCCGTCGAGCGTTATGTGTCGCTCTTCAACCTGCTTGCGATGCGGGCGGAGCAGGAGATTCGGGATCCTGGCGGGTGAGTGCCCGCCGGCCTGAAGGCGATCGGGACGTCATCCCGCGCTGGCGAGATCCCAGGAATAGAGCCGCACAGGGAGAGCTTGCACCACTCAACACTGCCGCAGGCGAGCCGATCGATCAGTCATGTCGCCTGGAGCGCGAGCGCGATTGGCTCGCGCATAAGACTCTTGGGTTCGCTCTGGATCTCGTTGGGACTGCAGTTGTCGTAGGGGTGTCGCCCATTGCCCATCAGGCAGCCGAGCTTGTGCTGGAGGCGCCGCAATCGTCGGAACTCGCGCGCGTTCTTGCTCGACAAATCCTCGGAGATTCGGAAACCGACGGACCCAACATGCCACTGAGCGATCCCACTGCCTTCGAGGCCAGAGCGCAGATCCGAGAGTTCCGAGCGAAGCTTACAAACGACCCTCGCAATGCTCTCGCTTGGACGGAGATGGCGCGCTACTACACCATTCTTGGACAGCGAAAGCAGGCTAGTACCGCGATGAAGGTGGCCTTGGGACTCATGCCTAACCACCGGTATGTCCTGCGCGCTGCGGCTCGACTTGCTGTGCACCACGGAAAGCTCGAAGACGCGCATTCAGTCATCGTCCGAGCACCAAGAACCCCTAGCGATCCTTGGCTCGTGGCCGCCGAGCTGGCTACAGCTGGGGCGGCGGGAGTGCGGCCCAAACTAGTCAAGCGCGGAAGGCGGATGGTGAAAGAGGGCGATTTCCCCCCTCGGTCCACCAGCGAGCTTGCCAGTGCCCTCGGAACTCTTGAGTTCCGAGCTGGATCGGACCGGAAAGCAAGACGGCTCATTGAAGCCTCACTCGAGGCGCCAAACGACAATGCCATCGCTCAGGGAGAGTGGATCTCTCGGAGTCTCCCATCCGTCGACGTCGACCTGAGCCTCCTCGATGAGTCGGCAGAGGCGCGGGCGATGCGTCATGGCACAGCCATGGAGTCGGAGCAGGTGCTTCCGGCTGCCTGGGAGTGGCACCACGATCAACCGTTTGCCAGCGGCCCCGGCGAGCTTGGGTCATACCATGCGTCGTTGGCTGGGATGTACACAGATGGCGCGGCTATCGCCAAAGCGGCCCGCATCGCAAACCCCAAGGAGTTTCTGCTCGCCAACAACCTCGCTTTCTGCCTCCTCAACATGGGAGAAGTAGAGGAGGCTTCGGAGGCGCTGGCTTCAATTGACCGTGATGCCCTTGCGGAACACCAGTTGCCGACCTACCTCGCCACCTATGGATTGCTCGCATTCCGCTCGGGAAATCCCGAGGTAGGCCGAACCCTTTACCAGCAATCCATCAGGTTAGATCGGGACCCCCATCATCGAACGGTCGCGAAGATCATGCTTGCATCTGAGGAGCTGCGACTGCACTCAACCCATGCCGCCCGGCTCGTTCAGGAAGCACTCATGGCGGGCAACGAAGTTGAATCGGACGACATCAAGCTGTGGCTCAAGAGGTTGCCGAAAACACTCGATCGCTAGGGACCAAACGCGAGCGAGCTCCCCTTCGCGTGGTTGCGTGTCGAAACCGCGCGCCAAATCCCCGGACTGACT
>JBAVGD010000019.1:0-8760 GCA_049684635.1 Solirubrobacterales bacterium
GGTCTTCGGCCTGCTCGGCCGGTGGCGCCGAGCGCACCGAGGGCTTGTTCAGCTCCGCCAGCCTGGCGGAGAGGACGCCGTCGGCCGGCGGGCTCGCCGCGCTCCAGGCCGTCGCCGGCGCCACGGCGTAGATCAACGCAAGCGGAAGCAGCAGACAGGTTCCTGCCAGGCGTCGCGGCGAAATCCCTGGTGGCATCACGATTTACGGTATCGGCTGGTTTGAGCGCGGCCTCAATCTCGCGCCGCGCTGCGAGTGTCGTGTCTATTAGACACCGAACTTGCCGCGAAAGAGCGCCGTGGCCACGCGGTCCCGACGCCGACCCTGCTACGGTCCTCCGCGATAGGCCGGAAGATCCGGCAAAAAGTTGTGTCTAGCGCTCGCGTCGTTGCTTCACCGCATGTGCCGCGTTCGCAGCACATGAAGTGGAGGCAATGCATGCCAACTGGAACTGTCAAGTGGTTCAGCGACGACAAGGGCTACGGGTTCATTACGCCCGACGACGGCTCTAAGGACGTCTTCGTTCATCACAGCGCGATCCTGGGTGAGGGCTTCAAGTCCCTGACCGAGGGTTCGAAGGTGAGCTACGAGTCCGAAGAAGGCCCCAAGGGCCCGGCCGCCGCGAGCGTCCAGCAGACCTCGTAGCAGCGCACCGCTCTTAGCTGCACCGGGGCCCGCCGTTTTCGCGGTGGGCTCCGTTTTTTTGTGGTCTCAGGGTTGTTTGGCGGTTCATGGCCGAGCAGTCCTAGGACGAAGGAGCGATTGTGCTCTGCACATGAGCGACTGAGGACACCGGAATGCGAAGCGCCATGACCCGCCAAACAACCCTGAGAAACATTGCCATCATCGCCCATGTCGACCATGGGAAGACGACGCTGGTCGACGCGATGCTGTGGCAGAGCGGCGCCTTCCGCAAGGGTCAGGACGTCAACGAGCGGGTGATGGACTCGATGGACCTCGAGCGCGAGAAGGGGATCACGATCCTCGCCAAGAACACGACCGTCAACTACGCGGGCGTCAAGCTCAACATCATCGACACCCCCGGCCACGCCGACTTCGGCGGCGAGGTCGAGCGCGGCCTGACGATGGTCGACGGCGTGCTGCTCTTGGTCGACGCCTCGGAGGGCCCGCTTCCGCAGACGCGCTTCGTGCTCCGCAAGGCGCTCGAGGCGAAGCTGCCGGTGATCCTCGTCGTCAACAAGGTCGACCGCCCCGACGCCCGCATCGCCGAGGTCGTCGACGAGGTCTACGAGCTCTTCCTCGACCTCGATGCCGACGACGAGCAGGTCGACTTCCCGATCGTCTACACCAACGCCAAAGCCGGCTGGGCCGCGCTCGCCGAAGGCGAGGAGGGAACCGACCTGACGCCGCTGATGGACCTGATGCTGGAGCGCATTCCGGCGCCGACATACGACCCCGATCATCCTTTCCAGGCCCTCGTCACCAACCTCGACGCCGATCCCTACGTCGGCCGCCTGGCGCTCTGCCGGGTGCGTCACGGCAAGGTCCGCAACGGACAGCAGGTCGCCTGGTGCCGCGCCGACGGCAGCATCGAGCGGGCGGCGATCTCAGAGCTCTACGTGACCGAGGCGCTCGACCGGGTCGCCGCCGCCGAGGCCGGGCCGGGCGAGATCATCGCCGTCGCCGGCCTGCCGCAGGTGACGATCGGCGAGACGCTGGCCGACCCCGACGATCCGCGCCCCCTCCCGGTTATCGCGATCGACGAACCGTCGCTCTCGATGGTGGTCGGGATCAACACCTCGCCGCTGGCCGGGACCGAGGGCAAGAAGCTGACCGCGCGGCAGGTCCGCGACCGGCTCGACGCCGAGCTGGTCGGCAACGTCTCGATCCGCGTCACCGACACCGAGCGGCCCGATGCCTGGGAGGTGCAGGGGCGCGGCGAGCTGCAGCTCGTCGTGCTGCTGGAGATGATGCGCCGCGAGGGCTTCGAGCTGACCGCCGGGCAGCCGCGCGTGATCACGCGCGAGGTCGACGGCAAGGTCCACGAGCCGGTCGAACGGTTGGCGATCGACGTGCCCGAGGAGTACGTCGGCGCCGTCACCCAGCTGCTTGCCGGCCGCAAGGGCCGCCTCGACCACATGGTCAACCACTCGACCGGCTGGGTGCGGATGGACTACCTGGTCCCCGCCCGCGGCCTGATCGGCCTGCGCACCGAGTTCCTCACCGAGACGCGCGGCTCGGGGATCCTGCACCACGTCTTCGACCGCTGGGAGCCCTGGGCGGGGGAGCTGCGCACCCGCCCGACCGGCTCGCTGGTGGCCGACCGGCGCGGCTCCAGCGCCAGCCACGCGCTGATGAACCTGCAGGACCGCGGCACGCTCTTCATCGGCCCCGGCGAGGAGGTCTACGAAGGCATGATCGTCGGCGAGAACGCCCGCTCGGACGACCTCGACGTCAACGCGATCAAGGAGAAGCACCAGACCAACGTGCGCGCCGCCAGCGCCGACATCCTCGTCCGCCTCGAGCCGCCCAAACGACTATCGCTGGAAGCCGCGCTGGAGTTCCTGCGCGACGACGAGTGCGTCGAAGTGACGCCCGACTCGGTCCGCCTGCGCAAGGTCGAGCTGGACAAGAACCGGCGCCAGAAGGCGGCGCGCCAGATGGCCCGCGCTACTTGACGAGTACGAGCAGTATTTACTGCGTTTAACAGCTATAATTAGCCGCGTTAAATGGCTAATGGCAGTTACATACGCCGCCTTATCGATCCAGTCCTCGATGAGCTGATCGCGCAACTTCCAGCCTTGATGCTGGTCGGACCGCGGGCCACGGGAAAGACGCGCACGGGAGAGCGGCGGGCCGCGAACGTGGTGAGGCTCGATCGCAAAACCGAAGCGGTCGCTTTTGAGGGTGACCCCGATGCTGCCCTGCGCGACACGCCCGAGCCTGTTCTGCTCGACGAGTGGCAGATGGTGCCGGACGTACTGGGCGCGGTGCGCCGGGCCGTGGACTCCGAGCCGCGGCCCGGTCGCTTCCTGCTCACCGGCTCTGTGCGTGCCACCCTGGAGAACGACATCTGGCCGGCCACCGGCCGCCTCGTGCGGTTGGCGATGTATCCGATGTCCCAGCGGGAGATTGCCGATCGGATTGCCGGTCCCACCTTTTTCGACCGTTTGGCCGAGGGTGGCGACCTGAGCTCTCCAAGCGATCCTCCGGATCTTCGTGGCTATGTGGAGCTCGCTCTGCGCAGCGGCTTCCCCGAACCGGCGCTGAGATTGACGGGGCCGGCGCGCGAGGCCTGGCTCGAGGGCTACGTCAATGATCTTCTGACGCACGATGTCGAGCAGCTCGAAGAGTCACCGACCCGGCGGCGAGATCCCCAGCGCATGCGTCGCTACTTCGAGGCGTATGCACTCAACTCTGCGGGGGTCGCCGACCATAAGACGATCTTTGACGCGGCACAGGTCAACAAGCTGACCGCTGCTGCTTACGAGGATCTGCTGAGTGGCCTGCTGATCGCCGAGCAGGTCCCGGCCTGGACCTCGAACCGGCTGAAGCGATTGGTTCGGCAGCCGAAGCGATACCTGGTCGACCCCGCCCTGATCGCGGCGGCGCTGCGAATCGACGAGCGGGGCGTGATGCGCGATGGCGACCTGCTCGGGCGCGTCCTCGACACGTTTGTCGCCGCGCAGCTTCGCCCGGAGCTGGCGGCATCCTCAACGCGTCCGCGGCTTCACCATTTGCGGACCGAGCAGGGAAGGCATGAGATCGACCTGATCGCCGAGCTCGCGGGTGAGCGTTTGATCGGTATCGAGGTGAAGGCGGGTTCCGTGGCGACCGCTGATGACGCAAGGCACCTGGCATGGTTGCGCGAGGAAATCGGCGAGCGGTTCGTCGCCGGCGTGGTTCTACACACCGGAGCGCGGATCTACGAGGTGGGAGAGAGGATCGTCGCGGCTCCGATCGCGTCCATCTGGGGGTAGGTCTGCCACCTGAGAACAAAAAAAGCCGCCGCCCCCGGAGGGACGGCGGCTCATATCAGGGCCCCTGCCCTGAGTCTCAGACCGTCGCCGCGGCCTGCTCGGACTGGCTTTCCTCGGCGGCTTTGGCCTTCGCGGCTTCGGCCTCTGGGGTCGGCTCGTCGACGTTGCGCGGCAGCAGCACTTCTTTGGCGATGACCAGGCGCTGGATCTGGCTGGTCCCCTCGTAGAGCTGCATGATCTTCGCGTCGCGCATCAGTTTCTCGACCGGGTACTCCTTGATGAAGCCGTAACCGCCGTAGACCTGCACGGCGTCGACGGTGATCTCCATCGCCGAGTCGGCGGCGAAGCGCTTGGCCATCGAGGAGACCTTGCTGTTGCGCTGGCCCTGGTCGAGCTGGACCGCGGAGTTCCAGACCAGCAGGCGGCTGGCCTCGACCTTGGTCGCCATGTCGGCGATCATGAACTGGATCGCCTGGTGCATCGCGATCGGCACCCCGAACTGAACCCGTTCTTTGGAGTACTCGGTGGCGAACTCGAGAGCGGCGCGGCCGATGCCGACGGCCATCGCCGAGACTCCCGGGCGGGTCCGGTCGAGGGTCATCATCGCCAGTTTGAATCCCTTGTTCTCCTCGCCGATCAGGTTCTCGGCCGGGATCTCGACGTCGTTGAAGGAGATGGTCGCGGTGTTTGAGGCACGCTGACCCATCTTGTCCTCCTTCTTGTCGACGCTGACCCCGGGGAGGTCGGCGTCGACGACGAAGGCGCTGATGCCGCGATGGCCGGCCTCGGGGTCGGTCTTCGCGTAGACGGTGAAGTAGTCGGCGTAGGTGCCGTTGGTGATGAAGCACTTGGAGCCGTTGATCACGTACTTGTCGCCCTGCTTGACGGCGCGGGTCTTCATCCCGGAGACGTCGGAGCCGGCGTCGGGCTCGGTCAGGCAGAAGGAAGCGAGCTTGTTGCTTTCGGTCAGCATCCCGAGGTACTTCTTTTTCGTCTCCTCGGAGCCGCCGAGGGCGATCGGCGCCGAGGCGAGGCCGTTGGCCATCAGCGAGGTGCCGATGCCCGAGCAGCCCCAGCCCATCTCCTCCTCGATCAGGCAGCCGGAGAGGTAGTCGAGCCCCGGCCCGCCGTAGGCCTCGGGGATGTGGGTGTTCATCAACCCGACCTCCCAGGCCTTGTCGATGATCTCCTGGGGCCAGGTGCCGTCCTTGTCGTACTCCCAGGCGACCTTGCGCATCTCTTTCTCCGCGAAGCTGTGGGCCAGCTCGCGCAGGTCTTTCTGCTCGTCGGTCAGGGTGAAGTCAACCACGTGCTCGAAGCTCCTTTTTCTCGGTGGGAGGAGGGCCGATTGACTGGTCAGTCAACCAGCCCAAAAGGGTAGCGGATGGCGGCCGGGCGGGCTGGATGGGGCGAGGGTCTAGGCTGGGTAGCCATGGTTTCGCCAGGAGCGCTGATCGACATCCAGGCCGGCTACGTGCTGACGCTGATCACGCTGATCGCCCTGCCGATCGCCCTGGTCGCCTTTGCCCGCACTGGGCCGCTCTGGCAGAGCGTCGGCAAAGGGCCGTTCGCGATCGAGCGGGAGATGCCGCCGCCGAGCCGCCTCGCCCAGCCCGAGCCGCCGGTCGACCGCGGGCTGCAGGAGACAGAGGCGCGGCAGATGCTCGAGGCGAAGTCCTACCGCCGCCGGCAGCGCGGCGAGGCGCCGCTCGACGTCGAGGCCGAGCTGGCGCGGCTGCTCGAATCCCCCGGCGCCGCCGGCCCCGCGATCGACGAGAAGCTGCGCGCCGAGGTCCGCCAGCTCGTCGTCGCCCGCAACGAACGCCGCATGCGCCGCGGCGAGGACCCTCTCGACGTCGAGGCCGAGATGGAGCGCCAGCTCGCCGATTTGTAGGATCGGGGGAGCGATGGCCGCCGACCGCGACAACCTCTACGAGGTCGAGGAGCTGCTCAACCAGCCCGGGACCTACTTCAACCCGCAGACCGAGGTGCTGGTCGTGGTCGACGACTCGACCTCGCTCGACCAGGAGGTCTTCAACCTCGAGGACTACGAGGGCGCCGAGTGGGTGCGGATCTCCGACGAGGTCCCGGTCGACGAGGACCGCCGCGACCGCGCGCTGGAGGCCTTCCAGACCCATTACCACCCGGGCTCGACCGGATCGGTCTCCGAGACCGCGCTCGAACAGGGCGACGAGGAGCTCGACGAGGACGAGGACGGCCAGGACCCCGGCCGCGAGGATTAGCGCGCCGGCGCTCGCCGAGTTGGCCTCAGCCTAGGTAGAGGCAGAGGCAATCACACACCAATGAGCTGCACCTGCTCGCCGGGCTCGATCAGCGACTCGATGTCGGCTCGATCCGATGTGGCGACGATGGCCTGGTGCTCGACCGCGCAGCAGGCGACGTGGGCGTCGGCGATGTCCTTGCCGCCTTGCGCTCCGAGTCGTATGCCGATCTCCTTGGCGCGATCTTCGCCCAGGGAGTCGATGTCGGACCCGGCGACGATCTTGGCCAGGCGGCCCGCCTTCGGCCCGCCTCTCCACACCTGGGCCAGCACGCTCGCCGGGATCACCGTCTGGCCGCCACGCTCGTGGGCTTTCTTGGCCATCACAATGGCCATTTCGCCGCCTCGTTCCAGGCCGATCAGGGCGCCTGCGTCGAGGACGAGAGTTCGCGCCATGCCCTCTCGAGTTCCTTGCTTGCCCACTCTTCTGCCTCCTTGCTGATCGGTCCGAACTCCTCTTCCCATAGCTCCACCGCTTCCCGCATGGCCTGGTTCTTCGCTGCCTTCCTCAGCGACTTTTCGACAGCCGCAGACACGTTTGGAGCTCTGCCGGCCGCCACCTCGGCGCGAGCGGTCTCCAACGCCTCCGGCTCGATCGAGATCGTTATCCGCTCTTTCATACGCAACATCATACGCTCCCACATAGTCGGGGCTCGGCGCATCCCGCGCCGACCTCTCAATCGACGCTACAGATCGAGGACGCGCGTGTGGCGCGCAGAATGTGCCAACTTCGTCACGGCCTCAAATCCGGCCGCGCTTGGGCCGTCAGGCCTTCTCGAGCTGCTCTATGCCGCTGGCGCGCTGGCCGCCGGCGGACAGCATCAGTTTGAAGTCGTGCGGGCTGGAGGCGTAGTCGAGCGCTACCTGCTCGGCGATCTTGCCCTCCATCACGTAGCGCAGCAGCGACTGGTCGAAGGTGCGCATGCCGTAGTACTCGCCCTCGGCGATCACCTCGGTGATCTTGCCCGTTTCGTCGGGATTGAGGATCAGGTCCTGGACGCGGCCGGTGACGACGAGCACCTCGGAGGCGGGGACGCGTCCCTCGCCAGTGATGTCGGGGACGAGGCGCTGTGCGACCGCCCCTTTCAGGGTCGAGGCGAGCATCACGCGGGCCTGGTGCTGGAGGTGGGGAGGGAAGAAGTCGATGATCCGGTTGATCGTCTCGGTCGCGTCGAGGGTGTGGACGGTGGAGAGCACGAGGTGGCCGGTCTCGGCGGCGGAGAGCGCGGTGCGCACGGTCTCCTCGTCGCGCATCTCGCCGATCAGGATCACATCGGGGTCCTGGCGCAGCACGCGGCGCATCGCCCGCGCGAAGCTCTCCGTGTCGGAGCCGACCTCGCGCTGGTTGACGATCGAGCCTTTGTCTTCGTGCAGGTACTCGATCGGGTCCTCGAGCGTGACGATGTGGTGCGCCCGGGTGCGGTTGATGTGGTCGATCATCGCCGCCAGCGTCGTGCTCTTGCCCGAGCCGGTGGTCCCGGTGACGAGAATGATCCCGCGCTGCTCCTCGGCCAGGTCGGTGACGACCTTGGGAAGGCCGAGATCCTCGACCGAGCGGATTTCGAAGGGGATCGCGCGGCAGACGATCGAGGTCGAGCCGCGCTGTTTGAAGACGTTGACACGGAAGCGGGAGAGGCCCGGTATGGCGTAGGAGAAGTCGGCCTCGCCGCATTCCTCGAACTCGGTCAGCGAGCGCACCTCGGCGATGTCGTGAAAGGCCTTCTCGGTGTCCTCGCCGCTCAGTGGCTCAAAGCCCTCCAGGCCGGTCAGCTCACCGTGCAGGCGGATGGTCGGCGGCGCCGCCACCTTGACGTGAAGGTCTGAGCCACCCCGCTCGACGAGCGTGCGCAGCGCTGAGTCGATCTCGAACATCGAGGCCTTTATCGGCCGCGATGCCGCACTCCATTAGGCCGGGCCCGCGATGCCTCGTCAATGTAAAACCGTTGAGACACCGCTTTATCGCAAGGTGCTGGAATCCGATGCCGCTTTCGGCGAGAGGGGGGAGAATTCCTCGTGCTGTGGCCTTGGGTTTGCGATGCCACCGAACGACGCCGTCCGCGCAGACGACCCAGGCCGCCGCCGAAATGTTTACGATGCAACAATGGAGCAGGCCATGCACGCGGGTTCGACAGACGCCAGGTTGGACGCCCTCGGGGCGAAGATCGACGATCTTGCCCGCGGCATCGACAAGCGCTTCGAGCAGGTCGACAAGCGCTTCGAGCAGGTCGACCGGCGCCTTGAGGGTCTCGAGACTCGTTTTTCCCATATGCAGTTCACGCTGGTCGGCGGACTCCTCGGGGTCATCGCCGCCCTGCTTGCGTCGCCGCACCTGTAGGGGGTGAGGGTCCTCGTCATCCACTCAGTCGAGTGGCGTCAGCTAACCGTGCGGGCGACGCGGTTAGTCGCCGGCCCGGCCCTCGACGAAGATCTCGAACTGCGAGGGCTTCGGCTTGCGGGCCTTGCCGCTGCCGGCGAAGGTGTTGGCGAGGCGCATCCCGACCGAGTCGTAGATCTCGGCCAGCTCCTCGACGGTGTAGAGG
>JBAVGD010000020.1:0-2919 GCA_049684635.1 Solirubrobacterales bacterium
GGATTACACCGAGCGGCCAGATCACCGAGTTCTCGATTCCGGGCGGTGGCGATCGCCAGACACGCGGGATCGTGGCCGGCTCCGATGGAAACCTCTGGTTCAGAGAGGTCTACCCGGATGCCATCGGCAAGATCACCACCGGCGGCCAGATCACCGAATACCCGCTTCCGCAGGGCAGCGGCCATCCGATACAGCTGGCGGCCGGCCCCGATGGAAACGTCTGGTTCACCGTGTTCGAACCGGATGCGATCGACCGCATCACCCCGGGTGGTCAGATCACGGAATTCCCGCTCGCATCCAGCGGAAACACGCCGTATGGGATCACCGCCGGCCCTGACGAAAACCTCTGGTTCACCGAGCGTGAGTCGAACAAGATCGGGCGCATCACCACCGGCGGCGAGCTCACCGAATTCCCGCTCCCCCATACCGAAAGAGGTGCCGAGGAAATCACCACGGGACCGGATGGAAATCTTTGGTTCACCGAGGCGGGGGCCGGCAGACTCGGCCGCATTACGCCGATCGGCCAGGTCACCGAATACCTGACCCCAACCGAAAACAGCGTGCCGGCCGGCATTGCGGTCGGCCCCGACGGCAACCTCTGGTTTGCCGAGTGGCTCGCGGACAAGATCGGCCGAGTCACCTTCAACCCCGTGGTGGCGGCGCCGGAAGACATCACACCGCCTTCCATCTCCGGCAATCCGATCCAGGGACGGATCCTCTCAGCCTCCTCCGGGTCCTGGAGCAACGAACCGACCAGCTACACCTATCAGTGGGAGGATTGTGACAGCGCCGGGAACGCCTGCGTGCCAATTGCCGGTGCGCAAGCGTCGACCTACATGCTGACCGAGAATGACCTCGGTCACACGATCCGCGTTCAGGTAAGCGCGACCAACGACGCTGGAACGGGAGGCCCTGCAAGCTCCGCCGCGACGGCCGTTGTAACGGCCGAGTCGACTGGGCCTCCTTCGATCGATCGCGAGTGGGTCACTGGGGTCACCTCGAGCAACGCAACCCTGAACGCCGAAATCAATCCCCACGGCCTGCTGACCAAGTACAAGCTCCAGATCGATACGACCGGGCATTTCAAATTCGATCAGAACGACAGCTGCGCCCTGCATCCGCCCGGAATCGTCTGCGCGCAGATCGTGATCTCCGGCGAGCCGCTGCCACCGGGACTGGTCGAGCCGCCGGAATCAACCCTCGCGGCCGGCTTCGAAGATCAGCACGTCAGCGTGAACCTGGCGAGCATCGGCGCCACGCTGCAGCCCATCACGACCTATCACTACCGCGCAATCGCCGCGAACAGCAAGGGGTTTGTGGCCGGCCCGGACCAGACGTTTACGACCCAGCCGCTGTCAAGGCCACCGCAACCTCCACCGTCGATCGACGATGAGTCGGTCTCGAACATCACGCAGACCGACGCGACGCTGGAAGCGCAGATCAATCCCAACAGCGTGGACCACGGCGCTTACTACCAGTTCCAGGTGGTCACGAACACGAGCGAATACCTGCCGGAATTCGCCTGCCCCACGGAAGGTTTCCCCGCCGGCACCTCCCTGTGCCTCACCGTGGGCTCCCAGGCAGGCGCACTGCCGATCAGTTTCGCTGCCGCCGCGACGACGGACCAGTCCGTGATCCTGGACCTCGCCGACGCCGGCATGACGCTGCACCCAGGTACGACCTACCACTACCGGGTCATCACAGCCAGGGCCATCCAGACCGTTGACACGATCAACTGGGAAGACCCGATCGTCTACGGCTCCGACAGGACCTTCACGACGCATCACTCGACGGTGATCGTTGATCCGCTCTTGCCTGTGGCTCCGCCCGAAACCGAAGGCGCGCCGGCGACGACAAGCACGACACCTCTTGTTCCCAACCAGGTGGGAGGGGTCACGCTTACCACACACCCCACCGGTTGCTGGCACACCCTTCGCAACCGAAGGGCGCGCAGCAGGGTAGCTGGACCGCAAGGCGAGAATTCCCGGGCTAAGCACCTCAAGCTCGTGCGCAAGAGAAAAGCCTGTAGGTAGCGGGTTACCTCGCTACGTCGCTTGAGATGGCCATCACCCAGCTCGATAGTTCAACCGCCAGCTCTTGGGCCGGCACGGTTTCGCCGCGGCAAACCTGCTGGTAGATCACCCTTGCCACACCGCCTGCCACGGCTGCCGCCGCCGTCTCCGCGACGTCTTTATCCAGAGGGAGACTGCCGCGTACCAAGTCAACAATCCGACCCATTGCTTCGTCGTAATGTTCCATCGTGGTCGATGTCGCGGCGGGAGCTTCAATCAGGCAGAGCGCGGCCAGCTTGGGCTCTTCGGCGACGTAGTCCAAGAGAGACGTCAGCGCGGCTTCAACCGCGTCGTCCCAACGATCGCCGCGGGTTGAGCAACTGGCTTCGATGCGATCGATTGCCTCGTTCAGCGCAGCGTCAAACGCTTGAGTGAAAACCTCCTCCTTGCCCCCGAAGTTGTCGTAGAGCGTTTTGCGGGCGACGCCGGCTCGCTTGACGATGTCGGAGATCTTGGTCGCCTCGTAGCCCTGTTCTGCGGTCAGCTCGGCCAGCGCGTGCATGATGCGCGTCTGCTTGTGGGCGGCGACGTATTTTTGCGGCAGCATGGGCCGGGTGGGTGGGCGTCGTCCCGGTCTTTTCGCCTGCGATTCGTCAGTGGCTCGCGATGCCATCGTCTCAAGCATACGTCGTGCCAGCTCAATCGAATCCGCGAAGACCCCTTCTGGTACTTTCCTGTGCCTAGACAGGTCAACTAACCCAGAACAGGGCTAATCGTGGTACCGAAGACAATCCTTCTTACCTATGAGATGGTCGCCGAAGCGCTCGGGGACCGCTGGTCGGAGTCTGA
The DNA here is from genome assembly GCA_049684635.1 of Solirubrobacterales bacterium. Taxonomy (GTDB): domain Bacteria; phylum Actinomycetota; class Thermoleophilia; order Solirubrobacterales; family 70-9; genus VRUE01. The sequence continues at coordinate 2,862 of JBAVGD010000020.1, forward strand.
ACTCCGCGAGGCCGTGGCTCTCATGACTCATGAGGGCGGGCGATTTCCGGCTGGGGTG
>JBAVGD010000021.1:0-2796 GCA_049684635.1 Solirubrobacterales bacterium
GGGCGGCGGGAAACCGCCGCCGCCCTGGTGATGTGGGCGATCGTCACACCCGAGTAACCATGCTCGGCGATCACCTCGGCGACACCAAAGATCAGGCGCTGGCGCTGGTTGTTGGTGACGAACTCCCGGGGGAGGCCGTGGCGGCCTGGTGGAAGGCGCATCAGCTCCGGCGGGTATTCCTCCGGCGGGTCGGCGGAACTTTTGGCCGGCGTGTCTGCCATACCGCGACGATACCTGGCACCAATCGCGGATGCGAAGAGGGCGCCGTCCGCTATCGCGATCGACGGCTCAGGCGGGAGAGGATGCCGGGCTCAGTCACGGCAGCCGGCGCTTCGGCAGCCGTTCGCTTGGCTACCTGGGTACCGACGTACGGGGTGAGCGAAAACTCCACCAGCGCGGGCCGGATTCCTTCTATCTCATCCACCCGATGCATGACGAGAAGCTGGTGGAGGATCCGGGCGATACCGCCGACAACCATTTCCTCGAGCGGCGGCGGCAGGTGGTTGCCCTCCGGAGAAGCCTCGCGGCCAGTTCGAAAAAACGAGGCAAAGGTCTGACTCAAGCGTTCGTAGCGCTCGATGCCCGCGCTCACCGAGAATGCTTCGACTATGCAGGTATACGCCAGCGCCGGCTCGGCGGCGACGTAGCGAAGGAATGCGTCGAGGCCGGCGTTAACGCGCGCGGGCCAACTTTCGACTCCCGCGGCCGCATCGATGACCCGGCGCTGGGCCTCCTCTCCGGCAAGCTCCAGTGCCGCAGGCAAGCACTCCTCCGTGGAAGAGAGAGCTTTGTAGAAGGTGTTGCGAGCAACCCGGGCCCGGCGGATGATGTCGGTGAGCGCCGTGTCCTCATATCCCTTCTCGGCCGTCTCCTCGGCAAACGCCAGGATGATCCGGGTGCGCTTGTGTTGGAGAATGAGCTCGCTTGAGAGACGCTGCCGGCCCGGCGGTACGTTGGCCCGCTTCGCGCTATGCGCACGAAAGCACTCTTTCTTGTCCGAGAAGTGCTCGTAGAAAGTCCGCCGGGAAACGGCCGCCAGGCGAGTGATATGTGCGACCGTCGTACCCGCGTAGCCATGCTCGGCAACCGCCTCGGCGGCAGCGGCGATCAGGCGTTCGCGTTGATTGCGGGCGACGAACTCCGGCGGCAGGCCGTGGCGCCCCGGCGGCAGGCGCATCAGCTCGAGCGGGTACTCCTCCGATGCATCAGAGGAGTTTTTGGATCGCGCTCTTGCCATGCGGCGACGATACCTGGCTGAGGCCCGGGGAATGGCTGCTCGGGCGAGTAGAGCAATCGGGCGTCGGCGGCGCCTGAGCTCACCCAGCGGCGGCCGCTCGCCTGGCGGCCTCGGGCCCGACGTACGGGGTGAGCGAAAACTCCACCAGCTCTGGAAGCAGGGCTTCTATCTCCCCGACCTGGCCCATGACGACGCGCTGATAGAGGATCCAGAAGATCCCCCCGACGATTGTCTCCTCGAGGGTGTCCGGCAGCTCATCCCCCTTTGGAGAGATCTTCCGACCCATCCGGAAGAGCGGCACGAATGCCTGGATCGAGTGCTCGTAGTGCTCCGAGGACGCAGGGCCGGCCGAGAGCGCCTCCACTATGCAGGTGCGCGCCAGCGCCGGCTCGGCGGCGACGTAGCGAAGGAATGCGTCGAGGCCGGCCCGGACGCGAGCCGGCCAGCTGTCAACCTTGCCGGCGGCATCGAGAACCCGCCGCAGCGCTTCCTTCACAGCATGCTCGGATGTGGCCGGAACGCAGTCTTCCTTGGAGGAGAAGATCTCGTAGAAGGTGTTGCGAGCAACCCGGGCCCGGCGGACGATGTCCGAGACGGTTACGGCGTCGTAGCCCTTCTCGGCGGTCTCCTCGGCAAACGCCAGGATGATCCTGGTGCGCTGGTGCTGGCGAACGAGCTCGTGTGGAAGAACGTGTTGCCCGGGTGAAAATCTCATTGCCGACGGGACTTGTGGGACACGTTCAGCCACCAAACCAGAGTACCCGTCAGCAACGGAGATTCAACTGGACGAATGGGACAATTGCCGCTACAGTAGCCAGACAACCCGTTCCCTCGATCGAAAGGAAAGAGGAGGCGTGAGGAAGCGGGACGCATCCCAAGTGCCTGTAGGGGCAGATGTAACCGAAGCGGCTGGCTCGAGCGGCCTTGCCGGCGCGCTGCCGCCGAAATCCATGGTGCCTTCCAAGCGCGAGCGAATCCTGGAGGGAATGCTCGAAGCGGTTGGAAAGACGGGTTACGAGACGACCTCGGTGCGCACGGTGCTGGATCAGACCGGCCTCTACCGGCAGGCCTTCTACGACAACTTCGCCGACAGGGACAGCTGCTACCTGGAGGCGTTGGACTTCGGGATCGCACGAATCGAAAGCCTCTTGGCTCTGGCCGCCGCGGAGGAGACGACGTGGCCGGGCAAGATGCGAGCGGGACTGGGTGCCCTGCTGGATTTCCTCGATGCCCAGCCAAGCATCGGCAGGGCGCTGATCGTCGAGATTCACGCCGCAGGGCCGGATGCTCTCGCCAAACGTACGGCGGTAATGGAGCGGGCCGCCAGCTTCATCGACCTCGCCCGCCGAGAGAGTGGTGACGCGAAGAAGTCGCCGCTGATCGCCGCCGAAGGGATCGCCGCCGGCATCAATTCGGTGATCTATTCCCGCCTCTCGACCGGGACCGCCTCCGGCTTCCGCGAGCTCCTACCCGAGTTCATGTATTTCGCGGTGCTGCCCTACTTCGGCAGCGAGGCGGCAAGCGATGAGCTGCAGGGCGCCGGCGTCGCGACCAGCTAG
>JBAVGD010000022.1:0-1824 GCA_049684635.1 Solirubrobacterales bacterium
GGGCAACCAGATAACAATTTTGTTAACAAGACGGTGTGGCGGCAGCCGTGAGCCCTCCCCTTTCGTCGCGGGCGAATTACGGACGTCGCCTGCGGTCCGTACCGGATTCCTACACGGCGACGCTCGCCGGCGCCTTCTCGAAGCCGAGCTCGCCGTCGGCAACGTCAACCCGTACGACGTCGCCTTCGGCGAACTCGCCCTCGAGGAGCTTCAGAGCCAGCTTGTCAACCAGCTGCTTCTGAATCACCCGCTTCAGCGGGCGGGCCCCGTAGGTCGGGTCATAGCCGAGGTTGCCGAGCAGGGTGCGCGCGTCGTCACTCAGCTCAACCTCGATTCCCCGCTCGCGGACCCGGCCGACCAGCTGGTCGACCTGCAGCTCGACGATGCGGCCGATGTCCTGCTTCGAGAGGCGGTGGAAGATCACCGTGTCGTCGATCCGGTTGAGGAACTCGGGCTTGAAGGTGGTCGCCAGGACCTCCTCGATCTGCTCGCGGATCTTCTCGTCGACCGACTCGGCGACGATCCGGTCGCTGCCGACGTTCGAGGTCATGATCAGGACCGTGTTGGTGAAGCTGACGGTGCGGCCCTGGCCGTCGGTCAGCCGGCCGTCGTCCATGATCTGCAGCAGAGTGTTGAAGACGTCGGGGTGGGCCTTCTCGATCTCGTCGAGCAGGACGACCGCATAGGGTCGCCGCCGCACCGCCTCGGTCAGCTGGCCGCCCTCCTCGTAACCGACGTAGCCGGGCGGCGCGCCGATCAGCCGCGCCACCGTGTGTTTCTCCATGTACTCGGACATGTCGAGCCGCACGATCGCCTGCTCGGAGTCGAACATGAACTCCGCCAGCGCCTTCGCCAGCTCGGTCTTGCCGACCCCGGTCGGGCCGAGGAAGAGGAAGGAGCCGATCGGCCGGTGGGGGTCCGAGAGGCCGGCGCGCGAGCGCCGCAGCGCGTTGGAGACCGCGGCGATCGCCTCGTCCTGTCCGATCACCCGCTCGTGAAGGCGCTCCTCCATATGGATCAGCTTCTCGACCTCACCCTCCATCAGGCGGCTGACCGGGATTCCGGTCCACTTTGCGACGACCTCGGCTACGTCCTCCTCGGTCACCTCCTCGGTCAGCATCGATCCGCCGCCCGCATGCAGCTCGGCCAGCCGCGCCTCCTGCTCGGCCACCGTCTTCTCCAGTTCCGGGATCTCGCCGTAGCGCAGCTTCGCGGCGCGTTCCAGGTCGCCGTCGCGCTCCGCCCGCTCGACCTCCCGTCCAGCCTCCTCCAGGCGCGCCTTAGCGTCCTTGATGGCTTCGATCGCCTCCTTCTCGTTCTGCCAGCGTGCCTTCATCTCGCCAGACTGCTCGCGGAGCTCGGCAAGCTCGGCCTCAATTGCCTCCCGCCTCGACTTCGAGGCCTCGTCCTTCTCCTTCTTCAGTGCCTCGCGCTCGATCTCCAGCTGCTGTACGCGGCGTTCGACCTCGTCGATCTCGGTCGGCATCGAGTCGATCTCGATCTTCAGCCGCGAGGCCGCCTCGTCGATCAGGTCGATCGCCTTGTCGGGCAGGAAGCGGTCGGCGATGTAGCGCTCCGAGAGCGTGGCGGCCGCGACGATGGCGGAGTCGGTGATCCGCACGCCGTGATGCACCTCGTAGCGTTCCTTCAGCCCGCGCAGGATCGCGATCGTGTCGTTGATGTCGGGCTCGCCGACGAGGACCGGCTGAAAGCGCCGCTCCAGCGCCGCGTCCTTCTCGATGTGCTTGCGGTACTCGTTCAGCGTGGTGGCCCCGATGGCGCGCAACTCGCCCCGGGCCAGCGCCGGCTTCAGCATGTTGGAGG
>JBAVGD010000023.1:0-3902 GCA_049684635.1 Solirubrobacterales bacterium
GGTCTTCCTTCCGAAGCTCGATTTTCCGCTGGTCTTGATCGTAGCGGCGACCGCGGTCGCCGCTCGCAGGGAGTCCTGCGCAACGCCGCCCAGCGACCTCTCGTGTTGGCCCAGAGCCGTCTCCGGCCGTCTCAGGCGATCCCCAGAGCGCCGGAAGGCCGCTCTACAAGCAGCTTTCGGGAGCGCGCCTGACAGGATTCGAACCTGTGACCTTCGATTTCGTAGACCGAAACCATCGATCGGCTGGGCTTACGTGGAGCGCGATTCAAGCGATTTTCGGCGGCTCGAGTGCGGCTGGCATCGGCTGGAATCGGTAGGGCTCCTTGCCCCATTTCTTGCCCCAGCAGACCCGAATGGCCAAGACCCAGGACCTACCGGGTAGGCATCTCCGAGCACCGCCGGGAACTCGCCCTGCTCCTGCCGTCCCTAGGCGGCGTACTTTGCCTCGTAAGCCGCCAGCCAATCCGCATTCATGCAACCGACAAGGCAGTCCTCGCGGCGCGCCGGTTCGCTACATATCTCGGGATTGGGGGCGCCGTAGAAGACGTGCTGGAACTCGCCGCGTAGCGAACCCTCAGCCCGCATTGCCTCCTTGATCAGCTCGCTCGCCGCCAGCGTCCCTGGCAGGGCGGCCAGGAAGGAGACCGAGGGGGCGCGGGGATCGATGAAGTGACCACAGCCCTCGGCCTCCTCGATGACCGGTGGCGGCGCCTGGCGCGTACAGCCCAGACATCCCCACTGCCCGAAGACCACCCGCTCGACCCTGACGTTAAGGTCGAGCCCGGTGGAGCCGTCGATCAGTACCTGCGGCAACTCACGCTGAGCAGCGTGGCGCACCTCATCGCTGTCGAGGGCAGTGATCAGAGTCTCGTAGCGCCGCTCGCTCCGCCGCGGCGAGAGCCCCCGCTTGAACTGATCGAATTCTTCACTGTGCGCCAACACGCGAAGCTGTGGGCAGGCTGCGTCGAGGTAGGCCTTGGCGCAGGTGGCCTTTTCGGCACCGTCAACGGCCTGCTCGACCGTCGCGTAAGTGACCCGGTTGAGACTGTGCAGGTCGAGGACGTCATGGTCGATCAGGCGCAGGCGACCGTGAAGGTGGGCGCGCAGCACCGCCAGCGCGCGCAGGACGCCAGCGCCGACGCCGCCGAGACCGAGCAGCGTGGCGTCTATCTTGAGTGCGGATAGCTCGGGGCCGAACTCGGCGCTCCCGTAGTCATAGAAGGAGAACCGGCCGAGCGCGGGCTCGAACCTGGACACTGCCAAGGCCCCCGGATAGCTCGCTGCGAAGAGCGCCTTGAAGACCTCTCCGGTACCAAGGCAAGCGGCGGCGAGCGGCCCGATCGGATTCAACACCCTCTCCTCATCGAATTCGATCGCTTCGCCGAGCGCTGCGAGCCAGCCGCCAGCATCGAGGGTCAGGTCGCAATCGCCGCTCCCACCGACTTTCAACGAGAAGTCCGTAGGTCGGGAGCTGTCGGCGTGGTCGAGCGGAAGACGGCTGGACAGCTCCTCGAGCACGGCCGGTTCGAAGCCCTCCACCCGCACCTCCCCGACCAAAGGGTCGAGCCGCAGGACATAGTCGAGGAGCGCCGCAGCGAGGAGGCGCCGGGAGGGACTGGCGCCCGCTTCGAGTGAGACCTCTACGACTGCGTTGGCCGGTGGCTCCTCGGCGGCGCCCGCCTCTCCCAGAGCCTCAAGCTGAGCGAGCGTCCGGCTTTCCTTCGCCTCGGCGAGCAGCCGGTGCAACTGCGGGCGCAGGGTCGCCATCACTCGATCGCCAGCAGGGCGGGGTCCACGACCAACCGCTCGCCACGCTCGGCCGCGCTAAGTTCGTGCCAACGGCGGGCACCGAGGTATTCATAGGCTGCCCAAGTGCCTACATCGGCGACGTCGACAAAACCGAAGTTGGGGACGACGAGCGAGAGAAAGCCAGGCACTGCGATCGCCGGGCGCTCGGCGTCGGTGTCCGAGAGGAAGGCGGAACGCGGGTGGCTGTGGATCTGGGCGAGCAGGACGAGGTCGAGTTCATCTAGGCGGGAGATCACCGCCGCCATCGTCGCCGCGGATAGTTCGCCGTGGAAGCGACCCAAGGAGGAGACGCCCGGCATGATCAGGGTGGAGACGAAGCCATCGCCGCCGGCCTGGCTGCCGGCCCACAGACCGATTCCCTCCTCGTCGCAGTTGCCGTAGCGGCGCAGCATCGCCTCGGTGTGGTCGATCACCAGAGAGGGAACGAATAGCCGGTGATAGGCCAGTGGCGCATCCCGCCGCCCGAGCGAGCGCGCCTGAGCGGGACGACCGACCCGGACCTCGCCGAGGGCTGCACCGCCCCTGAACCCAGGGACATGAGGGGTCCGGCGGCTACGCCCACGCATCGAGGATCGCGTTCCGCACGTTGACCACGTGCTGGTACAGAGTGTGCTCGTGAGATGGAGGGGCACTCCAGCCGTTGTGCCAGCCGTCGGAGTAGTAGTCGCGGTGCCCCACGATGCAGAGCACGGGCAGCGGGCCGCGGTCGGTCGCGACGTAGTCGCCCTGGGGCCAGAACTCGGCCTCGACAGGCGTCGTCTCGTCGGCGCTCTCGAACAGAGCCGGGTTGACGAAGCCCTGCTTCGGGGCGATCGCCGGATAGTCGTCGCACTCAAGCTTCATGACGAACACCCGCCCATCGCTCTTGGCGATCCGAGCGAAGAGCACCGCATAGTCGCCGGCATCGTGAAGCCGCAGTTGCCAGCCGAAGAAGTCGCTGTGCGCGAGGAGACGCTCGAACTCCTCGCGCACCAACGACTTCGAGCGCTCCTCGGGGCTCTGCGGTACGGCCGTTTGCGGCGAGCTGTTCATGCGCAGCTAGCTCCGAACGGGCTGCCCGCGGCGAGGATCACCTTCTGCTCGTTATGAAGGCCGTAGTCGGCTACGGTCTTTGCCTCGTCGAGCTGGCTGTCCTTCTCACCGTCGACCTTCGCCTTCAACACAAACTTGCCGGCCTCTGACGGATCAATATGGAAGAGCCCGAGCGCACCGAGCTTGACCTGCTCGATCGTCTCATTCTCGGTCACCTTCAGTTTCTCGTTGCTGGAGTAGACGATCTTGAGCTTGATCGTCTCCTTCTTCTTGCCCTCACTCTCGTTACTCATCCTGTGGCTCCTTTCTGGAGTTGTTGTCGCGGCCTCTTGCGGCCGTCAATAACTAAAGACCGGGAACCGGCCCTGATTTCCAACTTCGGCCTAAAGCTCCTAAGAGTTCGAGACCCGACCGGTCAGGTTCGCTTCGCGCAGGGCGATCGTTAGCGCCGGGCGGCTGACTTCGAAGCGGTGGCGCAGCGCTTCGAAGTCGGACTGCTCGACGACCGCCGCGCGCAGCAGCCCCGGCGGCACCAGCAGCGCTCCGGCGAAGACTTCGGCCTGGCGCTCGACCACGGCGCCGGCGCCGTGGCTGGTGTGAAGGCGCAGATGGCCGAGCTCATGGGCGATCGTGAAGCGCTGGCGGACCGGGTGGTGGTCGCGGTTGATGCGGATCCGGTCGCCTCTCAACTCGCCGTCGACATCACCGAGGGCGCTGTAGGAGACCTGCAGCCCGAGTGCTTCGGCGATCGCGACCACGTCGACCGGCGGCGCGCTGACGCCCTGCTCGGCGAGCAGCGTCTCAGCCGCGGCCCGCGCCTCGGCCCGGGGATCGAGCTGGCGCGTAGGCGGCTCGGGCGGGTGCTCATCCTCGGCGAGCGAGACCGTTTCATCGGCCCCGCAGAGCTGACAGGGGCCGGGTGCCACCACCATCGAGCGGTCGAAGAACTCCTCTTCGCACTCGCTGCAGTAGTAGTCAGGCATCAGTTCCGCTTTTCCTCTGCCAGCTCAACGATGTCTCTGACATAGACCTCCAACGCCCGTTGTTGGGCCGGAGTCGGT
>JBAVGD010000024.1:0-8463 GCA_049684635.1 Solirubrobacterales bacterium
CGTGTCGACCGCGGCGGTGGTGTCCAGGAGGGGTAGCTTGACCCAGTGTTGGCCGTGCGGGTGCGACATCCGACGGGCGTTCGAGATCGTTTCGGCGAGGCTGCCGTGGCGCCAGAAGAGTTCGACCCGGCGCTGGCGTACCGCGGCCGGAAACATTCCCGACTCGCTCTGCGCCTTACAGACCGGAAACTTCCCAGACTTGGATACGGCCTCGCGGACGCACGTGATCCGAACCGATTCGTAGGGGATCGGCTTACCCGTAACGAATTCCATCGACCCGTAGAGCCCTTCGCCTCGTCTAGGTCCACGCCCCTCGTCCACGTTCTGCACGCGCCAGCCCGGCCCTTCGAGCAGCAGCAGCGGCGTGGACTCGGCGAAGCGGACCAGCTCGGCGCCGTAGGCGGAGGCCGGCTCCCGGGAGGGCCCGCCGGTTGTGTCGAGCAGGACCAGGATGAGCCCGGTGACCGTCGCGGCGCTGGCCAGCAGCGCGAGTGCCCGTCGCTGCCGGCGCCGTCCCCCGGCAGGTGCGCTCGCCGTTTCCCCGGGCGCCGCACCGACCGCCTGCGCGGTGATCTCTTCGAGCATCTCCTCCTCGCCGCCGGCAAGGTCAAGCGCCGCCAGCGTCTGCGAGTCGACCGGGTTGGCCGCCGCAAGGAGGGTGTCGATCTGCTGCCTTGTCATCGTGCCTCCTCGACTTCGGGTTCGTTGGTTGCGGATTCGCTGGTGGGCTGGTCGGCGAGCAGCGAGCGCAGGCGACGCCGCGCACGGTGCAGGCGGGTGCGGGTCGCGAGCGGAGAGATCTCGAGGACCCGCCCGGCTTCGGCCGGAGTCAGCTCCTCCCAGCCGATCAGCATCAACAGCTCGCGGTCGGCGCTATCCAGCTCGGCCAACGCTCGCATGAGGCCCGCCCGGTCGCGGTCGGGGGCAGAGAGGGTGTCGGGCCCTTGCCACAGCGCCTCGCGAAGAACCTCGGCCAGGCGCGTGCGCCTGCCCTCGGCGCGGCGCTGATTCGCGAGGACCCTGCGCGCGGTGCCGTAGAGCCAGAGTCGCGCCTCCCCTCCCGCCGGAACGTCGGCGAGGCGCCGCCAGGCAACCAGGAACGTCTCGGCAAGGGCGTCGGCTGCATCCTCGGGCCCGGCTGTTCGCCGCAGCGCATAGCCCATGATCTCCCGCCCGTGCTCACGGTAGAGGCTGGAGAATCGCGCCTCCGCCAGCTCGCGCCGAAGCGCCTCGGGCAGCGTGGATTTTCGGCCCATCACCTGAACATGTCCGGATCTCTCCCAGCGTTGCAGCTGCCGGCGATCCCGGTCGCACGATTAGCCCAGAAGGGCGCCCTCGGGCGCCCTTCTGACCGGTTCCCGAAACGTCGCGTACTCAGCTGTTCGGCGCGCACTCCTTGAGGCCGAGCGCGAGGACCGGCTTGACCATACGATGATCGCCGTGAATCGGGTCCTCGCGAGCAACCTGGCGCTCAACGGCATGATCTGGGGTCGGATGACTTTCGGCGTTGCGGCATGGCTGGCGCCACGGCCCGTCGGCAAGGCGCTCGGTCTCGACATGGTTGGAAATCCACAGGCTGCCTACCTGGCTCGGGTGCTAGCCGTCCGTGATCTCGTTCTCGCCTGCGGTGCTTACGGAACTGACGGAGAGGCTCAGCGACAGTGGCTGCTCGCTGGTCTGGTGTGCGACAGCGCCGACACCCTCGCCGGAATCGCCGCATGGCGCGGCGGATACCTACCGAAGCGCACAAGCGTCTACCTGATCGGGTTTGCCCTGTCGGGTGTGGCCGCGGCCGCGGCTGTTTTGCGCGAGCGATCGGGCGCGACTTCCGCGTAAAGCATCTGATCCGCCACCAAGCCGTCTTTCACAAGCGCATGGTGCGGGGCAGGGTAAGGGCCCGCCGGACGCCTGCAGGAACTCCGCCCAGCGGTCCTGCGGCTCAAGAACACCCCGGGCAATCACGAACGGCCCGAAATCCTCGGCGTAGCGCTGCACGGCGTCCTCGACCGAAGGGAAGTCGAAGTCGACGGTCTCGCGCTCGATCGTGGGCGACGCTTCGGCGGCAGCGAACGCAGTTAGGCCACTATTGCGACGGCCGGCTTGGCACGGCTGCGGGCGATGGCGCGTGGTCGGTCGCCTGAGTGACGAGCTCGACCCAGCCCTCCGGCTGGTCGATGTGGAGCATGTGTGCGGCACCCGGCAGCGAGACAGTCCGCGCCTGGGGCAGCAAGCGCCTGACGAACCCAGCGGCGGTCGCAAACGCCGGATCGCTGAGGTCGCCCTCGATGAGGGTCACGGGGCACGCAATCGAACGGATCGCCGCTCGCGTGGGGTAAGGACGGATCATTTGATCCATCTCGCGCAGCGTGGCCGGGGCGTTAGCGAGCATCTGCTCGCGCCACGCCTCCGGGAGAGCGTCGAACGTGTTGCCGCCCGTTTTGTAACCACTTGCCCACCGGTACATCGTCAGCGCGGCCGCCGCCGGGTCACGGCGCACGTATCTGTGGAAGCCAAAGCGCGCCTCCATCGCAAGCGCGGCTCGCGTCGGGTGCGTCGTTAGATGCACCGCCGGCTCGGCCAAGACGAGTGCTGCAACACAATCGGGGAACGAGGCGGCCAGGTCAAGGGCGATCACGCCGCCGCCGCTCCAGCCCACCACCGTCGCGGGCGAAGCACCGAGGGCGTTCAGCAGCTCGGCGGCGTCGCGGGCGTGTTCTGCGAGCCCGCCTGGTGCGGGCAACGAGCGGGCGAAGCCGCGCCGGTCATAAGCGATGACGCGGTACGCGCGCGCAAGCCCATCGAGCACCGGGGACCAGAGGTCGGCATACGCGCCGGTCCCGTGCACGAGCAAGAGCGGCGGCCCGCTCCCCCGCTCCTCGTAGTGCAGGACGGTCCCATTCACCATCTCACTCGCCATTGCCGCACCACCGTATCGCGCTCGTCATCCTCGGCCACCCCCGCGCACGCGCCAACTGGCAGAAAGCTCAGTTAGTCAGCGCGTTGCAACCACAGACCAGCCGGAACCGAAGCGGCCTTCAACCGGTCTTATGCGGCGTCTGCGGAAACCTTTGTCGTCACGCGGTCCTCGGGCTGGGGCAGCGAGAACGGTGAGCGGCTAGCGTCGTTCGAACACGACCCACGTACCGGTCTCGGTGGCGCTCGAGCCAAACACATTGTCCACCGCGGACAAGTGGACGAGGGCTGATTCACCTGGGTTCCAAGCGAACCCGAGGGCAGCGAGGCAGTTGGTGAGATTCAGTGTGTAGGCGATGGTGTTCGCCGGGTTCGCAGGCTGATCGGGTGCCAGATCCGTGACCCCTCCCCTGTTGGGTGGGCTCACCGTTTCAGGCGGAGACAGGTTCGGATCGCTGTCGGAGTAAGAGCCTTTCGGGCAGTTCCGATTCAACGGCGGCACTTCCGACGCACCGACGCTCTGGACGTCCGCGCCGTAGCTGAGCTTGCCGATGTCTGTCCAGGCGCCCTGCTCTGGCGGTATGGACCTGCGCTGGGGACGCCAGAACGTCAGTTTCAACACCACTTCGCCGTTGGGGCCGGCCACAACCGGGAAGGGGTTGCCCGGAGTTCCGAGCCCGTGCTCCGAGACCGGATAGTTGACGGTTACCTTGTTCCCTTGCGCGTCGTCGTAGGACACGAGCGCCGGGCCCGTCGCAAAGATGTACGGGAGCATCGTGGGCGTATCGCTTGTCACGCCGTTGCTCGTGACGCGCTGGATCAGGACGTCGCCGGTCCCGATCTGGCTGGTCGTCGCGTGGGGGTGGAAGAAGAAGGCGCCTGGCGGCGGGTTTGGTGAGTTGTTGAAGAGTGTCCCGAAGCCGTCACCGTTGGGGTCGCAGCACGCCGGGAAGGGCTGCCAGGTTTGTTCAGGACCGAGGCCCATTTCCACCCCGGTGCCGCCTCGTCTGCAGTAGCTCAACCCGCCGATCCAGCCCTGTGGGTTGTTGGGATCCGGTTCCCCGCCGCAGTCGAGTTCTGGACTACCCGGCAAGATGCCGAGGGCGAGCCACTCGTCCTTCGAAAGAGCCTGGTCGATCTGGGCGTCAGTCACCGCGGCCGCGTTGGCGTTCATCGTTTCCGAGAGTGGAACAACCAGGTTGGCGCCGATGTAGAACTGGCTTTCGGCCTGCGGGCTTGCGGCCTGCGCCGCCCGCGCCCGGCTCGAGGTCGAGCGATCGACGTTGTTGAGGATCAGGTTGCCATTGATGTCAACGTCAAATTTGTCGGGGATGCCGTCGGCATCCAGATCGCCGGGTGGCGAGACATGCGGAGGCTTGGAGCGAACCAGGCCGAATTTCCCGGCGCCAACTGGGACACCCTTCCTGGCTTTCGCCCAGCGGGTTGGATCGACCCAGCTCTTCGAGACCCGTTGGGAAACCTTCGCGTAGCCCCGAGGGGACTTGACTGTGATCTTGCCCAGCTTTGCGCCAGCCGTGACTCCGACGATCGCGCGCCTGCCCTTGCGCTCGGAGCCGAACACGACGGGGCCGGCGTAGATGCCGCTCGGGGCACGGAGCTGCAGGGTGACCCGGTTGGCCAGCGGTCGAATCCTGAAGCGGCCGTTGCTTGCGCGCACGTACGTCGCCTTGCCGTTCGCCGCCAGCGCGATCACGGTGTAGCCCGGCTGGCTTACTGTGCCGCTGATCGAGGCAAGCTTCGCGGTCGCAGTCACGGGCGCAATGAGAACGAGAGCGCCCACGACGCTAAAGCTGAGACGCCCCCTCCAACTCATACCCGAGCATTCTCAACGCCGTCGGGTCCACCGTCATCCGTAAACGCCCGTAGCGGCCATCGGCCAACTACGGACCTGGCGCTGCCGGTCGTCCAAGCCGACGCGGCAGTCGCGACACATGGGTGCGGACCGCTTGCTCGACCCCCGGCTGGCCGACGCCCTGGTAGGCCGCGCGGGCCCTGGCCAGGAAATCATTTGTCCTTGCTCGGTGCGACTCATTCCCATCCCTGCTTCGGCTCACTCGTTTAGGTTTGGACGGTCGGTTGGGGTATTCCGTAGTCTGCCGGTTGATCGCTCGGGGCGATTACGGTTGGAGGCGACCCGATGGCGCGAAACGATGCCGAGTATGCGCTCGAGAACGTGTCTTTGTTGTGGTGCGGCGACCCTTCTCGTCCTCGTCGCACCGGCTGCGGCGGCCGCGAGACTCGCCCCGATCAGCGGCAAGCTGAGCAAGCCCGGCTACACCCTGATTGCCCTCGCCGACAGCGGCACGGCGAGCTCGGTGCTGGTCAAGAAGCACAGCTTCAATCTCCGTCCCTCGACCAAGAAGGTGACCCTGCAGCTGCGCGCACCCGACGGCCTCTACGCCGGCCCGGTCGTAGTCGGAGAGAAGAACCACGGGAAGGTGGCGATCGTCGGCGTCATGGCAGGAGCGAAGCTCGGCAAGGTCGTGATCAAGGGCGGCAAGGGCTACGCAAAGCTGCAGAAGAATCCCGCGGCGAGGTTCGTCAATACGAAGCGCACCGCCACGGCCAAGAAGGGTGTTCCGATCGGCGCCGGGAAGTTCGGGCTGGTTCAGGTGAAGAAGCTCAAGGGCCCGAGTTCCGATCCCGACCTGGACGGCGTTCCGAACACCTTCGACATCGACGACAACGGCAACCTGATCCTCGACAAGGTTGATCCCCCGACCCCCAGTCGGGCGCATGCGGCTCAAGCCGAAAGCCCTTTCTACATCGGCACCAGCCTGTTCGGCGGCTGGTACGGCAACGCCGTGAACGCCAACGTGCGCGCGGTGACCGACGCCGACATCGACCAGTCCCTGGTGACGAACCAATGGATCGCCATCGGCATCCTGCCTGGCAGTCCTGAGCTCGACTGCGGTGGGGCACCGGATCCCAACAACCCGCAAGGCTGGATCGGCGGCCTGAGCTACTGCACAAGAGGTGGCACCGGCGACGAGGCTATGACTACGGCGGGCGTCGCGGGCTATCTCTTTGAACCCTTCCCGGTCTGCTGTGACCCTGACGGCAACGGCTACGGGACACTCCCCAACACCTCCCACTTCCCGCCGCCCGGCTCGTTCAGCCTCAAGCCCAACGCGACGTCCAGCCAGATCGGCACCGGCGATGTGCTGATCCAGCGCGTCACGAGCAACGACGTGACAACCGAAACGCCGACGATGCTGCCCTACGTCTTCGCGACGGCCCCGGCACTGGTGTCCTACGACGACGGGCAGGGAAACGCCGCGGCGATCAACTACCCGGTGGACCAGCGGACCGGCCCCGGAATCCACGGCAACGGCTTCCCGGTCGCGGCTGGCCCCAACGGTGATGTGGCGCTGAAACTGGCGTTCTGGCCTCCTCAGCGCAAGTCCATCCCGCCAGAGCCTGGCGCCTGGACGGACATCGGCAAGCTCACCTATGGGGCGAATATCATCAGCGTCGGTGCGTCGACTGATCTGGGATCGAATACTCAGTGCCCGGCGAGCGCCTATTCCTTCAACGATCCGAACCTGACGCGGCCCACAGACCCGGGCGTTGGGGTCACGGATCTGGCGACCGACCAGCCGGCGAACCCCGCCCACACCATCACCTACACACTGAACGCCACCAACTGCCTCGCGGCCCATGGGTTCGCATGGAACCCGGGCGAGGAAGCCCAGATCCACTTCTGGGCGGTCGACGGGTTCACCTCGAGCGCAAGCGCGACAGAAATGTGGGCCGTGTTCACACGTCGCTAGCCGGTCGCTGTTCTTTCCTCTTCTAGTTCGAGCACGTGTGACGACCAAGCGTCTCCCTGACGCCGCAGCCAGACCCACCGATCAATCTCAAGTCCCACCGACTCCGAGCCGTAGACGCCCGAACATCGCGCGAAGCGGGCACCCCAAGGGGGGGCTTAGCTGGGAGCGATCTCTAGTAACAGCTTGTCCTGGCTCTGAAGGTGGGCCTGTAGCTGCTGGCACTCATGCAGGATTGCCTCTGCGTCCTTATAGGTCTGGGTGGCGCGTTTGTCGGCTGCTTGGCCCAGTACCTGCTGCCCAACCATGATTGCGATCATCAACAACATCTGCATGATGCCGCCGAAGATCAAGAGCATCAGGGCCCACGGATAAGCATCCCCAAAGAGGCTTGCTCCCAATCCCGCCATCCACAGGCCCATCGCAATCGCAACCGCGTAGAAAGCCCACATATTTCCCACGCCCTTGGTGATCAGGGCGGCGAGGCGACCGTTGAAGCCGACGTGCTCGTCGTCGATCTTGGGCGGGGACCTAGTGGCGCGCTCGGCGATCCTGGGGTGCGGCTCGTAGTGAAAGACCTCGGCCTGTGCGGCCATCGTTGACTCCTTCTTTCTGTGGGGACGATCGGGCTGCCTGAGGCAGCTCGCTGTGCTAAGAACCTATCTCGGTAGGTTCTTAGCCCGCCCGCGGGCGGCTCTCTTTGACGATTAGCGCAGCGCCCTGCTATCCGGTAGGACCGGTTCGGATGGGATAACCTCTTCCGGTCTCGTCCGGCGGCCCAAAGAGCCGCCGCCCGTTGAGCCAGAGACAGGAGGAGCGCCATGAAGGTCCGCCACAGCCCTCGAGCCGCGGTTTCCTGCGGACTCCTCGTCCTGATCGCCGCACTCGCCGTTGGCGCCGGCAGCGCCGGCGCGGCCCATCCTGCCAAGGGCAAGACCTATTCCGGGTCGATCAAGCGCCTCGCGGGAGCCAACGTCACCTTCCCGATCAGCTTCACGGTCTCCAAGAGCGGCAAGAAGGTTCGCGACTTCAGCCTGCCGAGCGGCTACCCGGTCTATTGCGAAGGCGGTGGCTTCGGCGAAGTCCAGGACGCGACGGCGAAGGTCTCCAGCAAGGGCACCTTCACGGCAAAGCTGCCGATCTACTTCGCCCCCACCCACGACCACCAGGGCTTCGTCAAGATCACCGGTAAGTTCGGCAAGAAGGGGCATGAGAGCGGCAAGGTGATCACCGAATTCAGCGGCTCCGGCACCTGCAACGGGACCTCGAAGTACACCGCTACGACGAGCTGAGGACAGAGAGCGCCGGCAAGCCTTAGTCGTCTCGCGCTGCCGAAGCGACAGCACTCATCGAGAGTCCGAAGCGGCGCACCCGAGGGCGCCCTTCGGACCCGATTTCTCAGATGTCACACCTGCTCAGCTGTTCGGCGCGCACTCCTTGAGGCCGAGCGCGTGCAGTTGCTTGCCCGCGGCGGCGAAGGTGTCCTTCTTGCCGAAGGCCAGTTCGGGGTTCGCTTCGATCTTTTCCAGTGTCTGCTGAGAGAGTTCCAGCGCCGAGTTCACCTGCTGTTCCTCGCCGCTTGGCGCACCGAGGGCTTTGACGCCGTCGATCTGGGACTGGATGTTGGGGACGAGGACGGTTTGCACGAGTTCGGCTTCCTGCGCCTTGCTCGGTTTCTTGTTTTCCAGGCCGTGCTTCTTGACGTAGGCGTTGATTTCGGCTTCCTGCGCCTTTTCGCCCTTGACGCAGACCGCATTGC
>JBAVGD010000025.1:0-15753 GCA_049684635.1 Solirubrobacterales bacterium
ACCCTGCACAACCTGCGCGTTCGCATTGCCCAGCGCTTCCTGGCGCTCGCTGCGTGCATCGCGCTCAACCAATAGGCTCGGGCGTCCGAGCCTCGCCCTGGTCGACTATGTCGCCTGAGGGCGTGGAATCAATCATCTAGCGCAGCGCGGGCGAGGCCTGTAGCGGCTCGAGCCAGCTCGGCGGCAGAATTGGGAGGGTTTTGCCGGGATAGTTTGGGACCAGCCGCCTTGCGAGTTCGCCGGCGGGCCGGTTCTCAAGCGCGGGGCGGAGGTCATCCAGAGTCATCGCCAAGCCAAGGCTCGGGGCAATCTGGAAATCGGCGGCATTGAGCTGGTCGCCGTTGAGAATGCCCGCTGCTATCCAGTCGTCGACCCGTTGCAGCATCGCCGGCAGGGCGGCAATGGCGTTGCGCGTGTTCTCGTCGCTCGCTTCGTTGAACCGCGCAGAGAGGGCAACGATCGGTGCCGCCGTTCGCACCGCCAGACCGATCGGAATACCGAGCTTGGCACCCTGCGAATAGCTGCGCAGTGAGCTCCTGTCTTTCTTGACCGTCCACCAGAGGATCTGCCGGATTGGGTGCTGTAACTCGTCGTTGCCAAAGCGCTCAGCCTCCTCGACCGCGACGCGCATTCCGGGATCGGCCGGGAAGAGCGGCGGATCGGGGCGCAGGCGCTCGAGCTCGCGGGAGATCTCGAGCGACCCCTGTACGCGGTGCCCGTCGATCTTCATCGCCGGCACGGTGTTGCGCGGGAAGCCGAGGGCGCGGACGGCGAGCTTGGAGATCACCGGCAGCAGATCGGTGCGCCGGTACTCGACCCCCTTGTGCTCGAGCATCAGCGCAACGGCGATGCTCGGGTGCGAGGCCGGAATCACGTAGAGCTTCACGTTCACGGCCGCGATCCTATTCGTTTGGCAACGCAGTAATCACAAGCTGCCTCGGTAAGGCCCGGCACCGATTTGAGCCCACCAGAGCAGAGCAGCTCACGGATGGCGATAATCGCGCCGTGCTCCTGACCGTCGATGTCGGCAACACCCAAACCCATCTCGGGGCGTTCGACGGCGAGCGCCTTGCCGAGCACTGGCGCTTCCAGACCCGTTCCGGGGCGACCGGGGACGAGTTGGCTGAGCGGCTCGCCGGCCTGCTGGCGCTGCGGCGGATGAGTCTTGCCGACATCGACGCGGTCTGCGTCTCCTCGGTCGTTCCTCCCCTCGGCACGCAGTACGAGCAGCTGACCGAGCGATACCTGAGCGCCGGCTGCCTGACGATCGGACCGGGCGTGAAAACGGGAATGCCGATCCGGATCGACAATCCCCTCGAGGTGGGCGCCGACCGTCTCGTCAACTCGGTCGCCGCATATGACCGCTTCAGGAGCGCCTGCGTTGTTGTCGACTTCGGCACCGGAATCAACTTCGATGCCATTTCCGACGCCGGCGAATACCTGGGCGGAGCGATTGCACCGGGCCTTGAGATCTCATTCACCGCGCTCGTTGAGCGAGCCGCTCGCATCCAGCGCATCGATCTCGCCGAGCCGGAGACGGCAATTGGTCGCTCCAGCCGTGCCGCTATCCAGTCGGGTGTCGTCTTTGGTTTCGCCGGCCTGATCGACGGCGTCGTCCGTCGCATCGAGGACGAGCTCGGGGAGGTCAAGCTGCTGGCGACCGGCGGCCTCGCGGAAGTGATCGTCCCGTTCACGGAAACGATCGACCAGGTGGACGAGATGCTTACCCTGAAGGGTCTACGTCTGATCCATGAAAGAAACGCATGAGCTGACAGATCCCTTCGAGATCGGCGGCGTCCGGATCCCCAACCGGGTTCTGCTGGCGCCGCTGGCGGGGATCGGCAACTGGTTTGTGCGCCTGCAGGCCAAGCGGCACGGGGCCGGCCTCGCGGTCTCGGAGATGATCTCCAGCTTCGGCCTGCACTACGGCAACGAGCGCACGCTTCGCGAGCTGATGCGGATCCATCCCGATGAGCACCCGGTTTCGGTGCAGCTGTTCGGGCACGATGCTGAGGTCATGCGCTCCGCGGCAGCCATTGCCGCCGAAGCCGGTGCCGACCTGATCGACATCAATATGGGTTGTCCGGTTCGCAAGGTCCGCAAGACCGGCGCCGGGGCCGAGCTGCTCAGCGACCCCGAGCTGGCCCTGGCCCTGGTCCGAGGAGCGGCCGCGGGCAGCGGGCTCCCCGTCACCGTCAAGATCCGCTCCGGCTTGCGGCCGGGCGATCGGTCCGGCTTCGAGCTTGCCGTGCGCCTTGCCGGCGAGGGGGCGGCGGCGATCGCCTTCCACCCTCGCGCGGCCACGATCGGTCACAAGGGCAGTCCCGATTACAACCTGACACGCGAGCTGACCGAAGCGATCGATGTGCCGGTGATCGTTTCCGGGGGGCTGCACGACGCCGATGCGGCACGCCGCGCCTACCGGGAGTCGGGAGCCGATGCGGTGATGATCGCTCGCGGCGCGCTCGGCAACCCGTGGGTCTTCGAGGAACTCACCGGTCAGCGCGTCGAGCCGCCATCCCGCGGGACGATCGTGGCCGAGCTGCTGTGGGTAATCGATCGCGCCGAGGAGCACCTCGGGGCCGACCGGGCGGCTCGCTATCTCCGCAAGTTCTACCCCTGGTACATGGATTCGCTGCAGGCCCCCCCGGAAGTTGCGGCAGAGCTGCAACGAAGCGCTGACCTGCCCCGCGCCCGGGAGCTTGTCGCCTCTCTCGCGGCCCCGGCGGTCGCAACCGGGACAGGTTCCTAGGCTCTTCGTCCACGCTGCGGGAGAGGTCGGATTGCGGAGCTTCGGCCATCGCTATAATCCCGCGACTTCGGGCCCAGGTGTGGCGAGGCGAAAGCCGTCGCACCCGGGCGTTTTTGGGTTTCGGGCCCGACTCCCGTCCACCAAGCAAAGCGAGGTCAGTGCAAGTGAGCCGCCAGGCCGTAATCACACCGCAGGGGCTCGAGAAGCTCAAAGAGGAGATCGAGTACCTCTCGACCGACAAACGGCGTGAGGTGGCGGGACGCATCAAGGAGGCGCGTGAGTTCGGCGACATTTCCGAGAACGCCGAGTACGACGACGCCAAGAACGAGCAGGCTCTGCTCGAGCAGCGGATCGCTCAGCTCGAGGAGAGGCTGCGCCGCGCCACGGTGATCGACGAGAAGAGCGTCAGCACCGACGAGGTCACGTTCGGTTCGATCGTCCATGTCAAAGACCAGAAGACCGGCGACTCGCAGAAGTTCCAGATCGTTGGCTCGACGGAGTCCGATCCGCTCGAGCAGAAGCTTTCCAACGAGTCCCCCGTGGGGAAAGCGCTGATCGGGCACAAGCGGAATGACGTGGTCACCGTCGAGGTCCCGCGCGGGCCGAAGAAGAAACTCAAAATCACGAAGATCGAGACGGCCTGACGTTCCATTAGGCTCGCCTGGATGACCGGGCCGGACGAGATCGACGACCAACCGCTCGCCGCAGACGGCGGGGGCAGCCGAGCATCACAGCCTGATTCTCGCGAGGGAGCGGGAGCGGAGGGCGGGACCGATGTCCTCCAGGATCGCCGGCAGAAGCTGGAGCGGATACGGGAGGCGGGGCTCGACCCCTTTCCCCACGAGTTTGCCGATCGCGAGGACATAGCCGAGGTCCGCGCCGCCCACGAGGGGCTGCTGGCCGGGATCGAGACCGAGTCGCGCCATCGGGTCGCCGGGCGCATCGTTGCCCGTCGCGGTCACGGCAAGGCGGCCTTCCTCGACCTCCGCGACGGAAGCGGCCAGATCCAGCTGCACGCACGCGAGGACCTTCTCGGAGAGGACGCATTCGGGCTGCTGGTCAATCTGGACCTCGGTGACTTCATCGGCGTCGAGGGAACGGCGCTGGCGACCAGGAGCGGTGGTGAGCTCTCGCTTGCGATCGACCATTGGCGCCTGTTGGCGAAGAGCCTGCGACCGCCACCCGAGAAGTTCCACGGCCTTGAGGACGTCGAGACCCGCTACCGTCACCGCGAGTTGGACCTCCTCGCCAACGAGGAGAGCCGGAGGATCTTCGCAACCCGCGCGCGCACCGTCGCCGAGCTGCGGCGATGGCTCGATGACCACGGTTTCGCGGAGGCCGAGACACCGGTTCTGCAGCCGCTCTACGGCGGTGCCCTGGCGCGCCCCTTCGTTACCCATCACAACGCCCTCGATCGCGACTTCTATCTCCGGATTGCCACCGAGCTGTACCTCAAGCGCCTGGTGGTGGGTGGCATGGATCGGGTCTACGAGCTGGGTAAGGACTTTCGCAACGAGGGGGTGTCCCACAAGCACAACCCGGAGTTCACGATGCTCGAGTGGTACGAGGCCTACGCGGACTACGTCAAGACCGCGCATGACCTTGAGCTGATGGTTGCCGAGGTGGCAGAGCGGGTGCTGGGGACCACGGAGATCGAGCGCGACGGGGTCAAGCTGGATCTGTCCCCACCCTGGAAGCGCGTGACGCTTCGAGACGCGATCCGGGATCGCAGCGGAATCGATATCGGCGAGCATCCGACGCGGGAGGCGCTGGCGGCGGCGATGAAGGCCGAGCCGGATCCGGCTGAGGGCTGGGGGAAGCTGGTCGACGGCCTGCTCTCGAGCACGGTCGAGCCGGAGCTGATCCAGCCGACATTCGTCCTCGATTATCCGGTTGAGCTCTCGCCGTTCGCAAAGGCGCATCGCTCGGAGCCCGGCCTCGTCGAGCGCTGGGAGGCGTTCGTCGGCGGGATCGAGATCGCCAATTCATTCACCGAGTTGAACGATCCGGACGAACAGCGGCGCCGCTTCGAGCAGCAGGCGGCGGAGCTTGAGCGGGGCGACGAGGAGGCGCAGCCCTACGACGATGTTTTCCTGCAGGCGCTGGAATACGGAATGCCGCCGACCGGTGGCGTGGGCCTGGGGATCGACCGTCTCGTGATGATCCTGACCGGGGCCCGCAGCCTGCGCGAGGTCTTACTCTTTCCGGCGATGCGGTCCTGAGGGTCCTGAATCGAGGCCGAAAACCTCGCTATGAGCGGCAATCGGGGTGTCCCGGCCGGCTGGGTGCTCTCGGTATCGTTTAAAGGGCACATGGGCGTCTCCCGATATGAGAAGGGCGCCTGCGGTACTTCGGCCAACCAAATGCGTTTGACCAAGAAAGAAGCTGAGGAAGCCTTTTTTGTTTGAGAGATTCACAGAGCGAGCCCGACAGGTTGTGGTCCTAGCCCAGGAGGAGGCCCGCACGCTCAAACACAACTACATCGGGACGGAGCACATCCTGCTTGGGCTTCTGCGCGAGGAGGAGGGGCTTGCCGCCCGCGTCCTCGAGTCGCTGGACATCACCACCGAGCGGGTTCGATCGCAGGTGGTCCGAATCGTCGGCTCCGGCGAGGAGGTCACATCGGGGCAGATTCCGTTTACGCCGCGCGCCAAGAAGGTTCTCGAGCTGGCGCTGCGCGAGGCGCTGTCCCTGGGCCACAACTACATCGGGACGGAGCACATCCTGCTCGGCCTCGTCCGTGAGAACGAGGGCGTGGCCGCTCGTATTCTGCTCGACTTCGACGCCGACTCCGACAAGATTCGCAACGAGGTGATCCGGATGCTCTCGGGCCCCGGCGGTCGCCGCCAGGGCGCCGGCGCGAGCGGCCAGGGAGAGGGGAAAAAGACCTCGAAGCTGCTCGATCAGTTCGGCCGCAACCTGACCAAACTGGCCGAGGAGGGCAAGCTGGACCCGGTGATCGGTCGCGAGACCGAGATCGAGCGGATCATGCAGATCCTCTCCCGCCGGACGAAGAACAACCCCGTGCTCTTGGGGGAGCCGGGCGTCGGCAAGACCGCCGTCGTCGAGGGTCTCGCCGCTCGCATCAATAAAGGCGAGGTGCCGGAGCTGCTCAAGAACAAGCAGATCTACACGCTTGATCTCGCCGCTCTCGTGGCGGGCTCCAAGTACAGGGGCGAGTTCGAGGAGCGCCTGAAGAAGGTGATGAAAGAGATCACCCAGCGCGGCGACATCATTCTCTTCATCGACGAGCTCCACAACCTGGTTGGCGCCGGCGCTGCCGAGGGTGCGATCGATGCCGCATCGATCCTCAAGCCCGCGCTGGCGCGAGGCGAGCTGCAGACGATTGGCGCGACGACGCTCGACGAGTACCGGAAGTACCTCGAGCGCGACTCGGCGCTGGAGCGCCGTTTCGCCCAGATCAAAGTCGATCAGCCAAGCGTCGAGGACACGGTGAAGATCCTCGAGGGGTTGCGGGAACGCTACGAGCAGCACCACCGCGTGAACATCGACGACGACGCGCTCGCCGCCGCCGCCGAGTTGGCCGACCGCTACATCGCCGACCGCTTCCTGCCGGACAAGGCGATCGACCTGATCGACGAGGCCGCCTCGCGGATGCGCATCAAGTCGATGAGCGCGCCGCCGGTGTACCGGGAGCTCGAGGACGAAATCGACGCCACGCGGCGCGAAAAGGAGGCCGCGATCGAAGCGCAGGAGTTCGAGAAAGCGGCGAACCTGCGCGATTCCGAGCGGCAGCTGACGACGCGCAAGCGCCAGCTGGAAGACGAGTGGGCCGAGGGCGAAAGCTCGGAGCGCCCGAGCGTCGGCGAGGAGGAGATCGCGGACATCGTCTCGATGTGGACCGGCATCCCAGTCTTCAAACTCACCGAGGCCGAGACCAAGAAGCTGATCCGGATGGAGGAGGAGCTGCACAAGCGCGTAATCGGTCAGCAGGTCGCGATTACGGCCGTCTCCAAGGCGATCCGCCGTTCACGGGCCGGAATCAAGGACCCAAAGCGGCCTTCGGGGTCGTTCATCTTCCTCGGGCCCTCTGGCGTCGGCAAGACCGAGCTTGCCCGCACGCTCGCCGAGTTCCTCTTCGGCGACGAGGAGGCGATGGTCCGGATCGACATGTCCGAGTACATGGAGAAGCACGCGGTTAGCCGTCTGGTCGGCTCGCCGCCGGGTTATATCGGCTACGACGAGGGCGGCCAGCTGACTGAGGCCGTGCGCCGCAAGCCGTACTCCGTTCTGCTTCTCGACGAGATCGAGAAGGCCCACCCCGACGTCTTCAACATCCTCCTCCAGATCCTGGAGGACGGACGGCTGACCGATGCCCAGGGACGGACGGTCGACTTCCGCCACGCGATCGTGATCATGACGTCGAACATCGGCGCCTCGGAGATCGCCAAGAACACCTCGATCGGCTTTACGGTCGCGGACGAGACCGGCATGTCCTATGACGACATGAAGAACCGGATCATGAGCGATCTGAAGAAAGTCTTCCGGCCCGAGTTCCTCAACCGGATTGACGAGGTGATCGTCTTCCACAAGCTGGCCAAGGAGGAGGTCAAGGAGATCATCGATCTGATGATCAATCGCGTCAGGGTCCAGGTTGCCGAGCACGAGCTGCAACTCGACCTCTCTGACGAGGCGAAAGACCTACTCGTGGAGAAGGGCTGGGATCCCTCGATGGGGGCACGGCCGCTGCGCCGCGCAATCCAGCGCTACATCGAGGACCCGCTCGCCGATGAAGTCCTCAGACATGGCGACATGACCCCCGGCTCGACGGTGATGGTGGAGCGGGATGCTTCCGGCGATGAGGAGGACCGGCCGCTGAAGCTGACGATCCGCCCGCCAAAGAAGGCCGTCAAGGCAAAGCGCGAGCCGGAGAAGGTCGGCGTCGGCGCCAAAAAGGACGGCTCCCGCGACGGTCACGATGAGGCGGAGTCGCCCGACGGCGAGCCCGCCGGCGACTCGGCGCCTGCTGAGTAGCCTTCGAGCGCATGCGCGAGCCGGGCCCCACCGCGATCGGTACCTGGAGCGGCGGGCGGTTCCTGCGCTTCGGTGAGGCAATCGAAGAGCGGCGTCTGGAGATGCTGCTGCGGCCCGTGGATGGGATCGACACGGTCCTTACGGCCGACGCCTACGGGCAGGGCGAGGCGGACCGCGTCCTGGGCCGGGCGCTCGCCGGCATTCCGCGCGATGACTTCTGCCTGGTTGGCGCGGTCGGGCACGACTTCTACGAGGGTGCCCGTGACGGGCCCCGCGGTTTCCCCCGCTTCACCGATCTCCAGCTGCGTGGCCCCGGCCAGTACGGCAGCTACCTGCGAATGGCCGCCGAGCAGAGCCTGGAGCGACTTGGTGCGGCACGGTTCGACCTGCTGCTTCTCCATAACCCCGACCGCACGGGCTACTTGAGTGAGGCGGTCTGGGACGGCATGGAGGCGTTGCGGGCGGCCGGGCTGACGGCGCAAATCGGCGTCTCACCGGGTCCGGCTAACGGCTTCACCCTCGACCTGATCGCCTGCTTCGAGCGCTTCGGCGAGCGGATCGACTGGGCGATGATCATCCTCAACCCATTCGAGCCATGGCCTGGGGAGCTCTGCCTCGAGGCCGCCGCACGTCACGGCGTCAAGGTGATCACCCGGGTCGTCGACTTCGGCGGTCTCTTCTGGGGAGACCTGCATCCAGGCATGGAGCTTGCCGATGGCGACCACCGCGCCTTCCGGCCGGACGGCTGGATCGAGGCCGGCCTGGAGAAGCTCGAGCGGGTGATGCCGATCGGTGAACGTGCCGGGCTCACGCCGATCCAGCTCGCCTGCCAGTGGAACCTCGCTCATCCCGCCGTGGCGTGTGCTGTCCCCACTCTGATCCAGGAGCCCGGTGGCCGGCCGATCGAGGCAAAGCGAGCCGAGCTGGCGACGCTGCCGGCCGCGCAGTTGATCTCCGACGATGAGGTGGCCGCGATCCGCGCCGTCGGCGACAACACGGTCTGTATGGCGCTGAAGGGCGCAAGCCCCGAACACGACGGCGGCGATCGGCCAGACCGCTGGGCGCTGGATCCGGACCTCGTGGCTGTGGGGGAGCGGTGGGGAATCGAGCCCGACCGCGACCTGGCGATGCCGTCGGGATGAACCCCGCGGCGCGGACGCCTTGACAAGCGCTTTTCCTATCTTTCCAGTCGGAATTCGGCAGACCGCATTGCAAAGCGATATTTGCCATCCTAAGTAACGATGTCTTCACTGCCAGGGGATGCCCTTCAGGAGCTTTCGGAACGGCAGGATCCGGGGCTGCTGAGGGCGCTAGACGTCATCGCCCCCGGCGGCGCCCTGCGCGAGGGGATCGACAACATCCTGCAGGCCCAGACCGGCGGCCTGATCGTCGTTGGCGATCCCGGTGAGCTCTCCCACCTGCTTTCCGGTGGCATCAAGCTCGACATCGATTACACCCCGGCGATGCTTTACCAGGTCGCGAAGATGGATGGGGCGATCGTTCTCAATGCGGAGGCGACGAAGATCATCTGGGCAAATGTCCAGCTGATGCCGGACCCGACGATTCAGTCCGGTGAGACCGGAACTCGGCATCGCACCGCCGAGCGCGTCTCGAAGCAGACCGACGCTCTGGTGATCGCGGTCTCCCAGCGCCGGGACGTGGTTTCCCTGTACGTCGACGGGACGAAGTGCATCCTGGAGGACATCCCGGCCGTGCTTGCCAAGGCGAACCAGGGATTGGCAACGCTCGAGAAGTACCGGCAGCGGCTTGACCAGGTCTCGGTTCGGTTGACGGTTCTCGAGTTCGAGGGTGGCGGTGCGCTCTATGACGTCCTCGCCGTTCTGCAGCGCGCCGAGCTGGTCACTCGCATGGCGGTCGAGGTGGAGCGCTATATCGTCGAGCTGGGAACCGAGGGCCGGCTGATCGAGATGCAACTCGAGGAGACCATGGTCGGCGTCGCCGCGGACAAGAGCGCGCTGATTCGGGATTACTCCGTCGAGGACACCGAGCAGAATCTCGCCGCGGTCCTGGAATCGCTGGCTCTGATGTCCCACCAAGACGTTCTTGATTTCGGCCGGCTTGCCGAGCTTCTCGGCTATGACCGGAAGGTGAACACCCTCGACTTCGCGGTGACCCCGCGCGGCTACCGCGTGCTGGGTCGAATCCCGCGACTCCCGAAACTTGTCGTCCAGAAGATCATTCAGGTGTTTGGCGGTCTGGAGGAGGTTCTTGCGGCTTCAGACGCCGATCTGGAGGCGGTGGACGACGTTGGTCGAACCAGGGCCAAGGACATCCGCGAGGGCCTGCGGAGGCTTCAAGAGGTCGACCTGGCCGACCGGTACTTGCAGAGTTGATGGCGATCGTGCCGTCGTGAATGGAAAGGAGCAAGCGATTCCCGAGCTAGAGGAGGCTATGGAGGCAAGCCCCGAGGAGGACGTCGTGTACGTCTGCGACTTCGAGGAGGGCGACAAGGTCGTCTATCCGCACCACGGTGCCGGTCTCGTGCTGAAGAAAGAAACCCGAGATCTGATGGGGGAGGAACGTGAATACCTCACGATCAAGATCCTCCATAACGAACTCACGGTGATGGTCCCGTGCGAAAACGCCGGCAAGGCAGGGCTGCGGCGGGTCATCGACGAGGAGGAAATCAAGAAGGTCACCGATGTCCTCACCGATGACGTGTCGGAGATGCCGAAGAACTGGAACCGGCGCTTCAAGTACAACCGCGAGAAGATCAAGACGGGTGACGTCTTCGAGCTTGCCGAGGTTGTTCGGAACCTGGCGCTTCGCGAGATGGAGAAGGGCCTCTCCACCGGCGAGAAGCAGATGTACACGCGAGCGAAGAAGATCCTTGCGTCGGAGTTCATGTACGCGCTGGACAGGGACGAGGCCGGCGCGGAGGAATACCTCGACGGCTTGCTGGAGGGTCGCTTCGCCCCCACGGCAACGGCCTAGTCCAGTAACTGCTGTCACGGCGGTCATCGCGGCCGCCGGCTCTGGAGAGAGATTGGGAGCCGGCGGCCCGAAGGCGTTCGTGCCGCTGGCGGGGAGGCCGATGGTCGAGTGGTCGATTGCGGCTTGCCGCGAAGCGCAGTCCGTGCGCTCGATTCTCGTGGCCTGCCCTCCCGGGCACGTCCACGAGCTGGGTGGGCACGACCTCGGGGTGGTGGATGGCGGGCGAACTCGCTCGCAGTCGGTCTCGAATGCGCTGGCTGCCGTCGGGACGGAGCTGGTGGCGATCCATGACGCCGCGCGCCCGCTGGTGACCGCACAGCTCATCGAGGACGTGATTGCCACACTGCTCGCGGATCCGCAGGCGGGCGGCGCGATCGCAGCCGCCCCCGTCGCCGACACGATCAAGCGCGCCGCACCCTCTGCGGGCCGGCGGAACAGTTCTCCCCCGCAGGGGGCGGTCAACCGTTCACTCGTTGTTGACGAGACGGTGGATCGGGGGTGCCTGTGGGCCGCCCAGACACCGCAGGTATTTCGGACAGCGGCGCTTCGCGAGGCTCTCGCCGCCTGGGACGAGCGGGCCGGCACCGATCCCGACCAGGCGCGCGAGGCGACAGACGAGGCGATGCTGGTCGAGGCGGCCGGGGGAGAGGTCGTTATCCATCCCTCCTCGCCTGAGAACCTCAAGGTGACGACTGTGCACGACCTGCGGGTCGCCGAGCTGCTGCTCTCAGAGCGCTCAGGTCACACCACTAGCGCAGCAGGACCCAGGCAAGGGCTGCCGTGAAGGTGAGCTGGCCGATGCTCAGCGCGGTTCCAAGATTGACCGCTCCCACCGCCTCGGCGGTGCCGGTGCCCGCCACGAAGGCAATCAGGAGAACCATCAGCTGCACGGCCATGCGGGCCGGAGTGTAAGGGCCGGAGTGCTGGTCCGCCGGTATCGCCTCGAGACCGCGTAACGTCCGCACGGGATGCTGACCGACTACCACCTGCACCTGCGACCCGACGAGGCCGATACCCCGCCCGAGCGTTACTTCACCGCTGAGAACGTCGAGCGTTACCTGGAGGCGGCCGCGGCCGGCGGCATCGAGGAGCTCGGCGTTTCCGAGCACGTCTATCGCTTCCGGCAGGCCCTCGACCTCTGGCGGCATCCGTTCTGGGAGGAACAGGCCCGCGACGACCTCGACGCCTACTGCGACTTCGTCCGCGGCACCGATCTCAAGCTCGGGATCGAGTGCGATTTCGTACCCGGCGCCGAGAGCCGTACAGCGGAGCTGCTCGAAGCGCGTGACTTCGACTACGTGGTCGGATCGGTGCACTTCATCGGCAACGCCGCGGTCGACCACGAGGGGTTTGACGCGTGGGCGGCCGCCGGGGATGCGGACGAGGTCTGGCGCCGTTACTTCGAATCGCTTGCCGATTGTGCGCGCTGCGGCCTCTTCGACATCCTTGCCCACCCCGACCTGGTCAAGGTCTGGGGCAGCGCCCGGCCGCTTCCGGCGCGCGATCTCCGGACCTATTACGAGCCCGCCGTCGAGGCGATCGCGGCGAGTGGGATCGCGGTGGAGGTTTCAACCGCCGGCTTGCGCAAGCCCGTTGGCGAGCTCTATCCGGCCCGTTCGTTCGCGGAG
This sequence comes from Solirubrobacterales bacterium, assembly GCA_049684635.1. Taxonomy (GTDB): domain Bacteria; phylum Actinomycetota; class Thermoleophilia; order Solirubrobacterales; family 70-9; genus VRUE01. Next base: position 12,331 of record JBAVGD010000025.1, read on the forward strand.
ATGTGCCTCGAGGCCGGAGCGTCTCTCTCGCTGTCCTCCGATGCCCACCTGCCCGAGCACGTCGGCTTCGGCTATGACCGCGCGGTTGAGTTTCTCAGGGATCTCGGGGTGGGGGAGCTGTGCGTCTTCGACCGTCGTCGCCGACGACTGGAGCCGCTGGGAGCCGCGGTCGGCGAGGGCAGTTGAGGCTTCGCACCGCATGAAGTCGTCATCTCACCGCCGCGGGGCGGGCGAAGCGCGAGAATTGACTCCATGAGTCCGGTAGGAATCGGCTACGACAGCCACCGCCTCACCGAGGGCCGCCCACTGATCCTTGGCGGAGTTCGGATCGAGCATGAGCTCGGTCTGGCCGGGCATTCAGATGCCGACGTCCTCACCCACGCGGTGATCGATGCCTTGCTTGGCGCGGCGGGGCAGGGGGACATCGGCACCCTCTTCCCGGATGACGACGATCGGTGGCGAGACGCCGACTCGATCGACCTATTGCGAACCGTCGTCGGGACGATCGGCGGCCGGATCGTCAACATCGACGTTACGGTTGTCTGCGAGCTTCCCCGGCTGGCCCCGTATCGCGCCGAGATGGAGCGCACGATCGCCGGCGCGACCTCCGCCCGTGTCAGCGTCAAGGCGACGAGCAACGAGGGAATGGGGTGGATCGGCCGCGGTGAGGGAATCGCCTGCATTGCGGTGGCTTCTCTCGATAGCGAATAGTCTTCCCGCTCCAATGGGAAAGCTCAGCTCCCTCGCATCCAGCGCCCGCCAGTCGGTTGCCGACGCCGTCTTCGAGGCCAAGGTCCTGCGCGAGGCCGGAATCCTTGGACCCGTGCGCCCCGACAAGGGTGCCAGGCTCGCCACGACGTTTCTGCGCTGGGGCGCGTCCCCGGCGACCGGCATCGCCACGGCGGCAATCCATCACCCGAACGAGACGGCGCTGATCGACGAGCTGGGCTCGCTCACTTTCGAGCAGCTGCATCGCCGCTCCAACTCGCTCGCCCACGCCTTCGCGGGGATGGGCATAGGCGAAGGCGACGGGCTGGGGGTCATGTGCCGCAACCACCGTGGCTTCGTCGAGGCGACCCTTGCCGCCGCCAAGCTTGGCGCCAGCGCGCTCTATCTGAACACGATGTTCGCCGGTCCGCAGCTGGTTGAGGTAACGCATCGAGAGCAACCGAAGGCACTCGTCTATGACGAAGAGTTCGCGGAGCTTCTCGATGGGGTGGGGGAGAGCGTGCAGCGGATCGTCGCCTGGAATTCCGGCGATGCCGATGCGCCCACGATCGAGGGGCTGATTGCGGCAAACGACGACAGCAACCTGAAGCCGCCGGCCGATAAGCCGCGCTTTGTGATCCTCACCTCGGGTACCACAGGGGCGCCGAAGGGGGCCCAGCGTTCCAGTCCCGACGGGCTGCTGGCGCTGGCGGCCCTGATCGACAAGATTCCGTTTCGCAGCCGCGAGACGATAATGATCGCCGCGCCGCTCTTTCATTCATGGGGCTTCCTGCATCTGGTGATCAGCCTGCCGACTGCCTCGACGATCGTGTTGCAGCGGCGTTTCGACCCCGAGGCGACGCTCAGGGCCACGCAGCAGTACCGGGCGCAGGTGCTGGCCGCGGTGCCGGTGATGGTTCAACGCATCCTGCGTCTGCCGGGGGAGACGCTCGACTCCTATGACCTGCCGGCGCTGCGGGTCACATCGCTCTCGGGGTCGGCGCTCCCGGGCGAGCTGGCAATCGAATGGATGGATCGCTTCGGCGACACGATCTACAATCTCTACGGATCCACCGAGGTCGCATATGCGACGGTTGCGACTCCCGAGGACCTGCGGGCTGCGCCGGGGACGGCGGGGAGACCGCCGCGGGGGACCGTGGTTCGGCTCTATGACGAGCAGGGCCGAGAGGTCCCGCGTGGTCAGGTTGGCCGGATCTTCGTCGGCAACGAGATGTCGTTTGAGGGCTACACCGGCGGTGGCGGCAAGGAAGTGATCGACGGCCTGCTCAGCAGCGGCGACGTGGGACACCTCGACGAGGCCGGTCGACTGTTCGTGGACGGTCGGGACGACGAGATGATCGTCTCCGGGGGCGAGAACGTGTTCCCACGGGAGGTCGAGGACCTGCTTGCCGATCACGAGTCCGTCGTCGAGGTGGCCGTGATCGGCGTTGAGGACGAGGAGTTCGGCCAACGCCTGAAGGCGTTTGTGGTCGTCGCAGCGGAGGCGGAGGTGTCCGAGGACGAGCTGAAGGCTCACGTCAAGGCGAACCTCGCCTCCTACAAGACACCTCGCGACGTGGAGTTCCTGGACGAGTTGCCGCGCAACGCCACCGGCAAGATCCTCAAGCGCAAGCTCTACGACCAGGAGATGCAGAGAGGCTGAGATCTATCCCATCGGGCGAGGGCCCGGGATAGGTCCCTAATTGCGCACTTTTCCGCTTGTGCAGACGCGCATGCCCGCCGCCTCGCGTAGTAGGTTCTCGCGGGTATGCGCGAGCCTGCAATGCGGCTGACGGCGGTGGGTGAGGCGACCGGGGAGATCAACACGATCGCCAGGCAGGCCCTGGCCTGGGTGCGCCTCAGCGAGGAGCGTGTTGCCACCGCCGAGCAGCGGGCCGATGACGTTGCCGCGCGAGCGGACCGCCATCAGGCCGAACTGCGGGAGCGGGCGATGGCGACGTTGCGGAAGATCGGCGAGGAGGGCCGGGAGCGGATCGCCACGGAGCGCCAGAAGCGAAGCGAGGCAGATGCCCGTGCGGCTCGCGCCGAAGACGCACGAGATCGAGCTGAGAAGGCGTTTGAACAGGCGCAGCAGCGCGCAGAGGCCGAGCGGGTGGCGTTGGCGCAGGAGCTGGCCACGGTGCGGCAGGGGACCGACGAGGCGCTTGCTGAAGCTTCCGGGCGGGCCCAGGCGCGAGCGGAGCAGCAGATGCAGATCGCGCTGGCGGAGGCGCAGGCCGAGGCCGATCGACGGATCGCCGCGGCCGAGCAGCGGGCGGCGGATGCAGAGGCCGCCGCGGCCGAGTCCCACCAGATCGCCGTTCGCCTGGAGTCGGAGATCGAGGAGCGGGTCATGAAGGGAACGGCCGATGTCCGGCGCGAGGCGGAAGAGCGCGTGAGCAGGCTGGTCGAGAAGGTGGAAGGCGAAGCCAAGGAGCAGGCACGCACTCGCGCCGAGGAGCAGCTCCAGGCTGAGTCCGACCGCATTCGCAGGCAGGCCGAGCAGCGCGAAGAGCGGGTTAGGGAAGCCGCCGAGGACGAGATCAAGGCAAGCGCCAAGCGCGCCCGGCGCGAGATTCTCGCTGCCGCTGACGAGGCCGCGCCGTCCTGGGCCCGCCGCGAGGCCGCCGCCTCGGGCGCCGGCTACCGCACGTTCTAGAACTTACTCGGGACTCCCGAATAGCATCAGCTGTATGAGAGAGGTGCGGATAGGGG
>JBAVGD010000026.1:0-2191 GCA_049684635.1 Solirubrobacterales bacterium
GTGACCGTCTCGCTTGGTCATCGACCTCCCCGGTCTCGCGCTCATTCTGAAACAGGTTCTAAGTCTGATATTGACATATCTATTATGTAGGCATAATAGTTGACGCAACTACTATGTTGAGCGTATAGTTGTGTCAAATGGTAGATCCAGTTTCAATTCCAGAAGCAGCGCGAATTCTGAAATTAAGCCCCGACCGAGTACGTGCCCTAGCCGTTCACGGGCAGCTCTCGGCCGCCAAACTCGGCGATCGATGGTTTGTAGAGCGCGCTTCGGTTGAGCAGCGGCGGAAGCGCGGCTCGCACGAGGGGAGGCGCTTCTCTCCCCGAAATGCTTGGGCTCTGATATCGCTTGCCTCTGGCAATAAAGTCGAAGGGATCGACCCGAGTGTTCGATCGCGACTGAAGCGGGCTCTGGCCCTTGAGGGCTTTGAGAAACTGAGTCCCCGCCTTTCCCAGCGAGCCGAGGTTCTGTCCTTTAGGGCGCACCCTGGCGAGATTCCCCATCTGCTTGAGGACCCTGTGCTGGTGCACTCCGGCATTAGTGCAGCTGGCTTCTACAAATTTGGTCTTGTGTCTGGGCGGGAAGCAGACGGCTATCTCGCAAGGAACAAGCTGAAGAAGTTCGTTGCAAGCCACGCTTTGGAACCGGCGGGACTGGATGGCAACGTTCGCCTCCGCCTCGTACCGAACGAGGCTTGGCCCTTTCTGAAAAGGGAGCCAATCGCGCCGGAAGCGGCGGTCGCCCTCGATCTGGCCGAGGAAAGCGATCCGCGATCGGCCGAAGCAGGCCAGCGCATTCTGCGTGATGTCATTGACCGCCGTAGTCGCGGTTCTTCTTCTCAGCCTTGTTGAGGATCCCCGAGCCCTTGCGACTGATGGCGAACTCAAGAAGACGGAGCGGAAGTGGCTCCGTGCCATCGAGCAGAAGATCGGTTTCTCCGATCCGGCGCTCGCGAACCTTTTCCAGCCAGAGACATTGGCTCGAGCAGAGCAGGCCTACAGACTGCTCTGCTCCACCGAGATCACAACGTCAGATCTGGTGGCGGAAGCCCGATGACGGCGCCGTCTCTGTAGAGCCATAATCAAAGGTCCCGGGCGGTTAGCTCAGTTGGGAGAGCGCCTGCCTTACAAGCAGGAGGTCACTGGTTCGAGCCCAGTACCGCCCATCCGATGAGCCAACGCATTGCGGTGATTGGGGGAGGAGCTGCGGGGCTGGCGGCCGGCTACTTCCTCCGACGGGATTTTGAGGTGACGCTGTTCGAGAAGGAGTCTCGACTGGGGGGCAACGCCTATACGCTCACGGCGCGCGATGGACAGCAGGTCGACATAGCGGTGGCCGCGTTCGGTCGAGCTGGTTACAAGAACTTCTTCCACCTTCTCTCCGAGCTGGACATTCCCACCCATTCCTCGGTGGGCGCGTTCATGAGCCTCCACGACCTCGACAGCCGGCAAGGCATCTACATCACGCCGAGCTTTCGCGGACTCCGGGCCCAGCGCTTTCGGATGCTGCAACCGTCGCGGCTACGGCCCTTCTGGGAGCTGTGGCGCGAATTGGCTGCGGCGCGGAGGATCCAGCGGGAGGGCGGGTTCGGGGATCTGACTGTGCGTGACGGACTGCGCCTGCTGCCACGCATCAGCGGCGAAGTGGAAACGATCTTCCTCTGCGCACTTTGTCTCCTCTCCTCGATGAGTGCCGAGGAAGTGCTGGAGGCGCCGGCAGGGTTCTTCTTCGAGAAGCTCGCGGTCCACAACGACGTGATATCGCCGAAGGCGATCTATTCGGTGCGCACCATCCCGGGCGGGACGAGGAGCTATGTGTCGGCGCTGGCGCGAGCTTTCGGCGACCGGATCGTGCGTAACGCTCAGGTCCGGGCCGTGTTCCGCGACGACGGCGGAGTCCGCGTCGCGTTCTCCGACGGCGAGGAGTCCAGCTTCGACAAGGCGATCTTCGCCTGCAACGCCGACCAGGTGCTGGATCTGCTCGAGGCTCCGACACGGCTCGAGCAAGAGCTGCTCTCCGCTTGGCGCTACAAGAACGGGAGACTCGTGGTGCACCGCGACCACACCGCATTTCCGAAGCGGGAGCTCATGCAGGCCTATACCTTCCTCTACCGGAAACGCGACGGTGACTTCTCAACTTCGGTGAACGGGAGCCTGTGGTTCGAGCCCGGCGTCCCCGACTCCTGCGACCT
>JBAVGD010000027.1:0-1606 GCA_049684635.1 Solirubrobacterales bacterium
TCTTCATACCGCTGCTGGGGGCATTTCAAAATGCGGATGTGGATCTGACAAGACTGACCTTGCCCAAGTTCATGGTCTTTTTTGTGGCACTCGAAAATGGCTTCTTCTGGAAAGAGGTTGTCGACAACAGGAGAAAAGAGTTGAAATGACGTGGCGCAGCCCCCTCTGGCATTCGAAGTTCCGGAATATTTTGTGTTCCCTAGCCTGGTCCTGTCTGCTTGTGCCGTTCTTTTCGATTCCGGGTTTCTCACAAAGCCAGAAAGAGATAGTGGAGGGCGGTGTCGAGCATTGGTTCATTCCGCAACCGGCCAACGGAGACTCTTATCTCGCCAAGAAGTTCAAGGAAATCTACAACGTTGTTAATCCCAAGAACGTGCAGCCTTTCGGCAGAAGCATCGCTCTGCTCGTAGGTGTAAGCAAGTACCGCTATCTTTCGCCGCAGCTTCCGTCAGTTCGCAACGATCTCGACGCCATGCGCGAGTTCCTGTTGAACAAAGCGGGTTTTGATGAAGTCTATGTGGCAAGCGATGGGATCGTGGACCGCGACTTGATCGAGAAATACGTGAAGGGAATCCTCCCCGTCAAGATGCATAAAAATGATCGACTTCTCTTCTATTATTCCGGCCATGGCGGCGACAATCAGGGAAAAACGGGTTACATGCTTTTCGGCGAGGCGCAAAAAGGGCAGTTCTACGGAAAGGACGTGCTGGCGATCGACACCTTAAACGACTGGAGCCACGAACTTCAGATCCAGCATGTGCTTTTCATCCTGGATAGTTGCGCCTCCGGTCTAGGTATCGCGGCTAAGGCAGATCCCAATGACTCCGCAAAGCTGCTTCTTCAGACTTTGAGCGGCAACGGAAGCCGGACGGCGCTCACGGCAGGAACCGGGGATGAAGCGACCTACGCGGAAGATACCCACGGGAAAACCGGCAACAGTTTCTTTACCAAGTCTCTTCTCAACGCCTTTGAATCTCGCTCCCTGGCCGATTCGGGCGCGGGTTTTATCACGGTAAGCGATCTTTTTGCGGATATCGAAAAACAGATGGCGGTTTTCCGGGCTGCCAATAGCAAGACCACTACTCCCAGGATATCGAAACTCCAGGAAATGGACTACCGCGGGACATTTGTTTTCTTGAACCCCCGAGCTTCAGAGGCACGCTTGACCAGTGACCAAGCCAAAGCCCTGGGCGTGACGCTCGCTCCAAAAGGGGAAGGCGGAGGACAGGCTGATACAGGGGCCGGCATCATTGAAGTTATGTCCGCCGCCGGGGGAATGTTATCGATTGACAGCAAAGAAATGGGCTTCATTGTGGCAGGCGATAGGAAGCAATTCTTTCAACAGGCAGTCGGCATCCACAAAGTACAAGTTCAGGGCGACGAACCTAAGGACGTCACCGTGGAAACGGGAAAGATCACCTACGTGTCTTTCGGGGTGCGCTCTCCCATTGATCACTCTGGAAAGGTCGCCGTCGGTGCTCTTGAGTTGGTTTCCACGCTTCAAAATCCTGGCGAAGTGTTCATCGACAATTACCAAGTGGGGCGCGTCGAGAAGAATGGGAAAATTACCATCACGGACTTGCTTGTCGGCTCACATGATGTTCGC
>JBAVGD010000028.1:0-2762 GCA_049684635.1 Solirubrobacterales bacterium
AGCTGGGATACCTGCGGGAGTGGGTTGCCGGCGGCAATGAGGTTCCGCAGGTACCAGAACCCTCCGCCGGCAAGAGCGGGGACGAACCACCAGGCCATTGCCCTCCGCCGCTTCCCCGCCGGGGCCAGTGCGATTACCGCGAGCGTCAGGGCGGCCGCCATGCCCAGGACGGTCGGCTTCGTCCCTGCCGCAAGCCCAGCGGCCAGGCCGGCGGCCGCCAGTGGCCAGCCAACCGACAGGGCTACGCGCTCGGATGGATCCTCCCGCCTCCGCGCTGACCAGGCGTTGACGAGAATCGCGATCGCGGCGAGCAGAAGCGCCGCCGCCATCAGGTCGTTCTTGGCGGCGCCCGGCTCGCGAACCACCAGCGTGTGGCACTCAAGCACGATGGCGGCAGCGATCACGGTGAGGGAGCCGCGCCCGTAGGGCCTGCCAATGCACCAGGCAGCAAGGAACGCAAGCCCCAGCCAGCCGAAGTTCAGAAACAGCGAAAGCGTGTCGCGCTGGGTCAGTAGCATCCCGACGGCGTGCAGCAGCTCGGAGTTCTGGGGGTAGAACCAGTTGGTGAAGACGGTCTCGGTGTAGTGGAGTCCCGTCACCGAGTGGCTCTGGGCCATGTCCGTGGCGAAGGGCATGTGGTACCAGAGAGAGTCGAAGTTGAAGATTCCGCGATCGAGGGCGTGCTTCAGCGTCAGGCCCCAGTGGGCGAAGACGACGGCAACCACACCCAGGGCGATCAGGGACATGAGCGCCTGGCCGCGGGTCCTGTCACGGGGGAAGGGAGGGTTAGCGGACTCAACCGTCCGAACCCTCCCCTCCCCCGTGCCACCCGCGGAAGTGGCGGTCAAACCCCCTGTTCGCCAGGCGAGGATTCCAGCCAGTAGGGCGGATGAGGTGACGAGGGTCGAGGCGTAGAAGAGGCTGAAGAGGCCGAGGAGCTCGGAGAGCCAGATGAGCAGGGCAATGGCGAGGATCGACTCGACCAGGCGGGCCGGAGGCCCATCCCAGGCCGGCAGGAGCCGGCCGCGAAGGCAGAAGGCGCTGAAACCCAGGGAGAGAGCGAGGATTCCCAGGGCAACCGAGCTGACGATGTAGGAGCCGGCGTCAATCACCGGAGCTCACCGATGAACCGATCAGGGCTTCAGGCCGCGGATCACCATCGGCGTCTCCCCCGGGGCGACCATGCCATGGACGCGAGCCTTGCGATCGATCACGATCGGGTCGTTGGCCGACTGGATCCTGTTGTGGAGCCGGTGGTTTTCCGCCAGCAACTCGTGGAATTCGGCTTTGGCGGCACTCGTCCCTTTGTATGTCTTGACGAAGTCGATCGCGGGGTTCAAGTAGCTGTAGAGCACCGCGGCAAGGACCAGCGTCAGCGCAACGCGACCGACCCTGTCCCAGTGAATGCGGCTCGCCCCCCGCCGGGCCGCGGGCCGTCTGCGTGCGGCCGGCCGGCGGTGCACATTCCCCCTCGCGGCGTGGGCACGAGTTGCCATGCCCGGTCCTTTGCTGCCGAGCCCCGCTTTCCTTCACTAGCCGGCCGCGTGTACGAACGCCTGCAAGCCGAGGAACCGGGCATCCGCGCCAAGCTCCTCCTCGATTCGCAGCAGACGGTTGTACTTGGCGACGCGGTCCGAGCGCGATGGGGCGCCGGTCTTGATCTGCCCGGCGCCGGTCGCCACAGCCAAATCGGCGATCGTCGTGTCCTCGGTCTCGCCGGAGCGGTGTGAGATCACCACCGAATAGTCGGCCTCGCGCGCGATGCGAATCGCCTCCAGAGTCTCCGTCAGGGTGCCGATCTGGTTGACCTTGACCAGGATCGAATTGCCGACGCCGAGCTCGATCCCGCGACGCAGCCGCTCTGGATTGGTCACGAAGAGATCGTCGCCAACGAGCTGGGTTCGATCTCCCAGCCGTTCGGTCAGGAGCTTCCACCCGTCCCAGTCCTCCTCCGCCATCCCATCCTCGATGGAGACGATGGGATAGCGCGAGCAGGCATCCGCCCAGTAGCCGGCCATCTCCTCTGGGGAGAACGAACGGCCCTCATGCTCGAGCACGTAGGCGCCGTCCTCGTAGACCTCGCTGGTGGCCGGATCGAGGGCGATTGAGACGTCCGTGCCGGGCTCGTAGCCGGCGGCCTCGACGCCGGCCAGAACGGCCTGCAGCGCGGCCTCGTTGGACTCCAGGTTAGGGGCGAAGCCCCCCTCGTCCCCGACCGAGGTCGAGAGACCCTTGGAGCCGAGGCTCTTCTTCAGCGCGTGGAAGACTTCGGTGCCAACGCGCAGGCACTCGGAGAAGCTGGAAGTGCCCCCCGGCACGATCATGAACTCCTGGAAATCGACCGAGTTGTCGGCGTGGGCGCCGCCGTTGAGCACGTTCATCATCGGCACCGGCAGCAGGTTCGGCTCCCCGCCTCCGTAGAGCTCGGCCAGGTAGCGGTAGAGGGGCTGATCGGAGTACGCCGCGGCGGCCTTTGCGGCGGCGAGCGATACCCCGAGGATCGCGTTGGCGCCGAGGCGGCCCTTGTTGGGCGTGCCGTCGAGCTCGATCATCGTGCGATCGAGTGCCGCCTGCTCGCTGGCCCGCGCCCCGGTGAGCGCCGCCGCGATCTCGCCGTTGACATGCTCGACCGCCTGAGTTACGCCCTTGCCCAGCCAGGCATCGCCCCCGTCGCGCAGCTCAACCGCCTCGAACTCCCCGGTAGAGGCGCCGGAGGGGACGGCAGCAATGCCGCGTGCGCCGGAGCTGAGAACGACCTCCAC
>JBAVGD010000029.1:0-1547 GCA_049684635.1 Solirubrobacterales bacterium
CAGCATCCGCTGGATTTCCTCTTGCAGCGCTGCGAACTGATTTTCCTGAGCGTCGAGTTGATGGTAGTGTTGCTTGAGTTCATCTATTTTTTTCGTGAAAAAAATCCGAAGTTCCGCAAACTTGGCATCGATCGTGGCGCGATCAGCCTCCGTACCGCTCAGCGGGTTGAACAAAAGCTGCTCATCCTTTTCACGTTGAGTCATACCTGCCTGTGTAGCGCCAATTGATTGTTGCGGATCATTTGTTTGTTGCGTCAACGTCGACCGGTGCCTGACAGACTGTGTATTAAAACCTGTTGGCCGCGTCCCCGGATAGTTTTTTTGGCCACGCACATCATATTCGTGGTCGGATCTAATAGAATCAGATTATAATCCTTTTCGCAGTAGTTTGAATGCTTTAGCACTCCCTCAAAATGTTGTCTCCTGGATAACGCTCCATGAGGCTACCCCCAAGTCACCAATGATTTTAATATACTACTACCATGGCGTGCAACAGAGTGGAACTTTTGCAGCAGTCGTCAAAATTCATTCGTATGCAAATGTCTCGCTGCTACAGTCTGGGGCGCAGTTGGGGAAGTACCCTTGGTAGAACATTTGCGGAAGATGCTGAGGTACTTGTTCGCAAGCGCGCGCAGCAAGCCTGACGATCACCCTGCCGACCCGATCGGCCAACGGCGCTCATTGGATTATTTGCGTCCGACGCTGGATGCCGCCGAGGTGGCCGCCGGGGAAACAAATGATATCGCAAAAGTCCTTGCTCTCTTTCGTACGATGCCGATCGACGATTTGGGGATATTTCTGCTTGGCATGCCTGATCCCGGATATCCCAGGCTCTCCGCGCTATTCCCGCAGATGGCGGCGGCGGCGGTGCAAACGTCCTGGACGGGCGCGAGCGGCTATCCTCTGCTCCAACAGAGCCTAACTTTCGTTCGGCTGCTGAGCCAAAACTTTCAGGCGATTACAGGCCAGCCCCTGCATCAGCGGCCGATCCTGGATTTTGGCTGCGGATGGGGCCGGCTCATCAGGCTGCTCTATTATTTCAGCGATCCTGCCCTGATCTACGGATGCGACCCTTGGGACGAGGCGGTCCAAATCTGCCGAACCGACCGAGTCCTCGGCAATCTGGCTGTTTCCGACTATCTGCCGCGCAGCCTACCGTTCGACCGGCAGCAGTTCGATCTCGTCTACGCCTTTTCGGTGTTCACGCATTTGTCCGAGCGCGCTGCAACGGCCGCCCTCAAGCTGCTGGGCGAAGCATTATCGAGTAACGGCGTGCTGGCGATCACCATCCGCCCGGTCGAGTACTGGAAAATTCATCCGGGAATACCTGCACGAGATCTGGCGATGTTGGAAGCCGAGCATGCGACACGCGGCTTTGCCTATCGTCCGCACAATCGGGAGCCGGTCGACGGCGATATAACCTATGGCGACACGTCGATATCGCTCGACTATCTCAAAAACAACTTTCCGCAGCTTCAACTTCGCAAGATCGAGCGAAGTCTCGATGATCCATATCAACTCGTGTTATTCTTCACTAAGGGTCACAC
>JBAVGD010000030.1:0-8040 GCA_049684635.1 Solirubrobacterales bacterium
GGACAGGGGCGGGGTAGAAATAACCGTAGAAACACCCGTAGAAACGCGTTCTACAGCCACGCCGCTTGCCAGAGCCGTTTGAGGCCTTCCGCAGCCGCCGACCAAACCCGCTCACCATAGGTGATCGATTTTGGTCGGCTGCTGCTACAGGGAGGTGGAAGGGAGGCAAGCGGCGAGGTGGTGGTGGAAGGCAACTGAGGGGTTCTGCGGAGACGGTGGGTGGGGAAAACAAACAAACAACAACAACAACAACAACAACTGCAACAGCACACGCTGCGCGTAGCGGCGGTGCTCGTCATGAGCGGCGAACGTAAATGTGCGGCAGGGGTTTCCCGCGGCAGGGGTGAGACAGCGGCACTGATAGCGGCAGTTGGCGGCGATGGGGTCGAGCGAGGGCCCCACGAGTGGTGTGCGGTTGGGTTGTGACGGTGACCGGGTGCGGGGCCCTCGCATCAACGATCCGTCCAGCGACAGCGACAATTGTTGGCACCGGATTAACTTCCCGATCCAAAGGGGCCGAGTTACCGGTGCCGCTCGCTTGACCCCTACATCATGCAAACGGCGCCGACAGCGGTTGCAGGCCAATCCCTGCAGGTGGGAGTGCGAGAGCGGCAAAGCCGCGACCGCGAACTGGTGCGCTTCGTCGGCCGCCACGGCGTCGTCGCGATCGAACACGTGATGGTGAGCCTCGACGTGCGCAGCGCGGCGGCCTACCGTCGCGTCGCCGCCTGCATCGAGCGCGGCCTGCTGGAGCGCCTCGAGCTGCTGCGCGCAGAGCCGAGCCTGCTGCGCGCCACCCGCGAGGGCCTGCGCTACGCCGGCCTCGGCTTCCCCGTGGCCGTCGTCTCCGCGGGCTCGGCCGGGCACTGGCTGCGCTGCGCCTCGGTGGCCCAGCAGCTGATCGGGGAGTTCGGTCCCGGGCACGTCATCACCGAGCGCGAGCTGGCCTTCGCCGAACGCCTCGAGGGGAGACCGATCGCCAGCGCAAAGGTCGGCGAGCTGCCAAACGGCGAGCCGCAGCTGCACCGCCCCGACCTGGCGGTCCTCGCCGACACGGGGCCGATCGCGGTCGAGGTCGAGCTGACGCCGAAGTCCCCGCAGCGCCTGGAGGGGATCATCCGCGCCTGGCGGCGAGCGCACTGGGTGGCGGAGATCCGCTACTACTGCGAGCCCGGTCAGACCCGCCGGGCGCTGGAGCGCACGGTCGCCAAGGTCCACGCCGAGCAGCGGATCGGCATCTTCGAGGCGGTGGCGCGGTGAACGGGCAGGAAAGCCTCGGCCCCGAGATCGGCCATGTCCTGCTGACGCTGGCGGTGGCGCTCGTCCTCGGCTTCCTGATCGGCGCCGTGGCGCTGCGCTCCCTGCAGCGCGAGGGGCTGCACTGGAGCTGGGGGGCGCTCGGGACGCCGGTCTCCTACCTGCTCTGGTTTGTCGACTGGCGGGTGGGGCTGGTCTGCAGCGCCGCGACGCTGACGACGATGCGGCGCGGCGCCCGCGAGCACGGCGAAGTGATCTACCACGGCGGCGAGGAGGCGCGGCGGTTCCGCGACGCGCCCGGACCGGTTCGCTTCGCCTGGGGGCAGATGAAGGCCAGGCGCCATCGCGGCGAGCGCCTCAAAGGCAGTCGCCTCGCGCTCGGCACCCGACCCGACGGCGGGCGCTGCCGGGTGCCCTTCGGCATCACCCACGGCGTTCACGGCCTGATCCTCGGCGCCACCGGCTACGGCAAGACCGTCACCCAGGCGGCGATCGCCCAGGCCTACATCCGCTCCGGACAGGCCGTGATCGCCCTCGACCCCAAGGGCGACCCAGCCCTGCGCGAGTCCCTGCGCCAAGCGGCCGCGGAGTCCGGGGCGACCTTCCGCGAGTGGTCGCCCACCGGCCCCACCATCTACAACCCCCTCGCCCGCGGCGGCCCCACCGAGATCGCCGACAAGGCGCTGGCCGCGCACCAGTGGTCTGAGCCCCACTACGAAGTCGCCACCCAGCGCCTGCTCGGCCACGCGCTCACCACCATGCAAGAGGCCGGGATCTGGCCGCCGAGCCTCACCACGCTGGTCCGCCACATGGAGCTTGAACGGCTCGAGGATCTCGCTTCCGACCTCGGCGGGCGCACCTGCGAACGGGTCTGCGGTTACCTCGACGGTCTCTCCACCCGCGCCAAGGCGGACCTCGGCGGCGGGCGCGACCGCCTCGCCGTCCTCGCCGAGTCCGAGCTCGGCCCGCGCCTCGATCCTGCCCTCGGCGACGGCGAGCCGCTCGACCTGCGCGCCTCCCTGTCGGCCGGCGACGTCCTCTACTTCAACCTCCACTCCGACCGCTACCCCGCCGCCTCGCAGCTGCTCGCCGCGGCGCTGGTCATCGACCTGGTCGGGCTGACGGCCGAGCTGCAGGGTCAGGGGTGCGGCGGTCTGCTGCTGATCGAGGAGTTCGGCGCCCTGGCCGCGCCGCAGATTTGCCGCCTCTTCGCCCGGGCGCGCTCGGCGGGACTCAGCCTGCTGCTGGGCGCCCAGAGCTTCGCCGACCTGCGCGGCGCCGAGCAGCGCTCCGACACCCTGACCGAGCAGGTGATCGCCAACGTCGAGTTCACGGTCGCCCATCGCATCGGCGACCCCGACTCGGCGGAGCTGCTGGCGCGGATGGCGGGCACCGCGCCGGCCTGGTCGATGAGCGAGCGGGTCAGCGGCACCGCGAGGGTGGAAAGCGAGGAGCGGGGCACGCGCACCCGCACCCGCGAGCTGCGCGTCGACCCCGATGAGTTCCAGGGCCTCGGCGTCGGCGAGGCCGTAGTGATCAACCCGAGCGCCGCGCGGCGGGCGCAGGTGGTGCGGATCTGGGGGCCGGAGACGGCTGCCGAGCCCAGTCGCGCCCGCGAGTCAGAGCGCGACGCATGTGATCGGGCGGCTCCGTCTTCCGCCGGTTTCGAAGGTAAAATGTTCTCTCATATAAGTGGGGCCGCGCGAGTGGAGTCGCCGGCCCCGTGGCGACCGGCACAGGAGAACCAGGCCGATCGCAGCGGGAACGGTAGCTCGCTACCGGCCTCAGAAGCGGCCCCCGGCGGCGCGCCAACGCCAACCGAGGGCCTGACCACAAGGAGAGATAGCTCCTCATGGCTGACCAGAACCCTACGCGCGCCGAGCCGCCCGTCACCCCCGGCCCTCAGTCCGCCGCTGACGGGCCCGCGCCCGCCGCGATCGGCTCGCCCGTCGACGTCCCCTCGAGCTGCAAGCCATCGGCGGCAGATCGGCTGACGGGCACGATGGCGGACGTAGGCAAAAAGAGCCTCGATCGGCACCTGGCCGGCTCCTCTGCCGAGCCAGAAGCCAAGCACGCGCAAAACGGGCGCCAGCCGATCGACGAGAAGTACTGGACGGCAAAGGAGTGGGCGATGAGAACCCGCGTGCCCTACCGAACCATTCTCAGTGCAACGGCACGGGGTGAGCTGGCGGCCGTTCGCCCTTCGGGAAAAGCCCACGGCATCATCCTGATTTCCGAGTCGAGCTGGGAAGCGTGGCTGGATCACTCTCGGCTCAGAGTCCGTGTACCAACCCGGGTCCCGACCCGGGTCAGCCTCTCTCGTCCGAACGGACGGGACGGCTCTCTCCACGACCTTGCGCTGAGCTGACCGATGCCACGTCAAGAGCAGGGCATCGAGTACTACTTCACGCCGAGCGGCGAAAAGCGCTACCGCGTCCGTTGGGAAGAAGAAGGCAAGCACCGCAGTCGCTCGTTTCGGCGACTCTCCGGTGAGGACGGAGCGCGCGTCTTCTACCAAAAGGTGCGGCAGTCTCAAGAGGCTGGACGGCGCCTCGTCGCAGCTGGGAGTCAAACGCTCACGCTTGCCCTTTTCGTCGCCGAGATTTGGGCGCCGCGGGCCAAGCGGCGCCTCGCGGAGAAGACCTGGGACCGCGATTCGCGCGTCTACAACAACCACGTCCTCCACCAGCTCGGCGCGCGCCCGATTGCGCAGATAGACGTCGAGGACCTGGTTCGGTGGCAGGACGGCCGCGAAGAGGCGGGAGTCGGCGACCCGACCCTGATCAAGGCGATCAGCATCCTCTCGAGCATCTTCCGCGAGGCCGCGCGCCGCCCGCGGAGCACAGGCGTCGCCCGCAACCCGGTCGGCCTGCTCGACAAGCCCTCGGCCAAGCGCCGTCGGCGGCCGCTTGTGTGGGGGCCGGTGGTGGTCGAGCGCGTTCGCTACCAGCTGCTCGTCAATTCCCTGCGCATCAATCCCGCGAAAGAGCTGATGGCTCTCCGCGACGCCCTGCTCGTCAGCCTGATGGAGATGACCGGCTCCCGCCCGGGCGAGGCGCTGGGCCTGCGCCGGGGCGAGATCGGCAAGCGCATCGCCATCGCTCGCGCGCTGAGCGGCAAGGAGATCGCCGACCGCACCAAGACCGACCGGGACCGCGTCGCTCCCGTCCTGGCGCCGCTGATGGCCGACCTCGACGCGCTGCGTGAGCTGAGCGGCGACGGCCCCGAGGACTACGTGATCCAGACTCCGGGCGGCGCGCACTGGGTCGAAACCGACTGGCGAAATTTCCGCTCGCGCCACTTCGTCCCCGCGCTCGAAAGGGTCGAAGCGGAGTGGGAGGACTGGCGCGCAGAGCTCCCCGATCCCGAGGCGGTCCGCGAGAGCGTCGCCGGCCTCGCCGCCACCCGGCCCTATGACCTCGGCCGCCACACCCACTCCGCGCTGATGCTCGCCTCGGGCATGAGCCTGCAGCGCCTCGCCCGGATCCAGGGCCACAGCATCCGCGTCCTCGACGAAACCTATTCCGAGGAGCTGGCCGAGTTCCAAGATCGCGCCGGGCGCATCGACCCCGTCGCCGAGATCGAAAAAGCCCGGGCGCTGGTCTGGGGCGAGCGCGACCCCAGCACCGGCAAGTAGATGGAAGTCGCCCTCGTGCATCCACTTGCTTATTCGACATAGCTATGTAGAATAAGGCTATGCCGCAACGGATCACCGCCCAGACAGCCCGTCTACTCGAGATGATGCTCAGCGATCCAAGCCGCGATTGGTATGGCCTGGAGCTGATGGACCTCGCCGATCTGCACAGCGGGACTGCTTATCCACTTCTGCACCGCCTGCAGGAGGAGGGCTGGCTCAGCTCCGTCCGTGAGCAGATTGACCCCAGCTCGGAGGGGCGGCCGCGACGGCGTCTCTATCGCCTTACCGGCATCGGACAGGTGGGAGCTGAGGAGGCGCTTGCTCGCCGCGAGCAGAGGTCGGTCGCTCGGCCCCCCGGGTCCAAGCTTCGACCGGCGGGCGCAACAGCATGACCGCCCTTGCGATTGCCGCGGGGCTTTTACTGCTCTGGTTGGTCAAGCAGGTCGCGGGGATGTTGATCTCGCAACAGGTCAAGGGCTGTATCCCCGCCTACACCGCCCGAAAGGCGGCGGCTGCCGCCCGCCTTCTTCCCAGCGATCTCGCAGCTGAGTACGAGGCCGACTGGCTTGGCGAGCTGGCGACCCTCGATGGAAAGCCGATCAGCGCCCTCCGATTCGCACGCGGGCTCCCGAGGGCTTCGCGATCGATCTCGGCCTCTCTCAACCAGCGCCCGCAGCGGGAATGGTGGCTTGCGTTGACCCGAGTACTCGACTTCGCCGGGGGTCTGGTTCTCCTATGGGCAATGGCGCCCCTGCTCGGCGTGATCATGGTGTTCTCCAAGGCGAGTCATCCAGGCGAACCCGTGATGAGTCGCCGGCTTCGACTTGGCATGGACGGAGAGCCCATCTTCTTGCTCAGCTTCCGAACGGCCTCGATTCAAGCCGACGGCACGGTGGGCATCAGCGCCGTTGGCGCTTTCCTGGAGCGGTTCTCCCTCGCTGACTTGCCGATTTTGCTCAACCTCTTGCGCGGCGATATCTCTGTCGTCGGGCCGCCGCCCCGGACAGCTCAACCAGGGAGCTCGTTCGAAGAAGATCCGTTGACGGTTCGACCCGGCCTTGCGTCATGGCAGCGGCTTGCTGAATCAGGAGCGGTCAAGCTGACTGTTTCGGAAGCCCGAGTCCGTGACACCGAGAGGAGTTGGAGGAACGACATCCGGGTCTGGGGCATTCAGGTGCTCTTCACTGTGCGCGGCAACGCCTTGGCGGGCGCTGATCCCAACGACGATGGAGATTCAGCTGCCTCCTGATTCGGGCGCTTCACATCGTGTGGCAGAAAGCTGCGCCGAGTGGCTCGCGGGGCGACCGGTTCCTCTTCCCAAAGCGCCTAACATCGCCTCGATGACGCTGCGGCCAATTGAGTCCTGGGAACCCGTTCGGGGGGCCGATTTCGCAGCTCGCCTCCCATCTGGCTCCCATCTGGCTCAAGCAGCCCCAACGTCCATCACATAGTTTTGGCTCTCTAGAGCCGTTCCGCCCGGATAGCTCAGTTGGTAGAGCACTTCCATGGTAAGGAAGGGGTCACGAGTTCGAGTCTCGTTCCGGGCTTCTCGAGAGCTGTCGCAAGGGGGTCGTGACCGCGGGAGCTGAGCGTGACGACGGCTGTCGGTGTCCCTGGTCGGCGCTGGGCTGCGTCTAGGGGTATATGCCGAAAGGTGTACGAACGGACCGAATCAGCGCCCGTGACGTCGAAGTGCTCGGGTTCATTGCGCGCTTCGGCATCGTGCCGCGCACGGCGGTCGCCAAGTGGGCTGGAACTGGCCGCACCGTCACGTTGACCCGTGAGCGGCGGTTGCGGGAGGCAGAGCTGGTCGAGGTTCGTAGTGGCGTTGGCGGGCAGTCGAAATTGCTGACCTGCACGCGTGCCGGGCTGCGGTTCAGCGGACACGGAGACCTTCGCACCGCCCGGTTCTCCCTGGCAACGGTCTGGCACGAGTCCGCGGTGGCGGAATTGGCGGCTGAGCTCGAGCGGGGCGGCGACCGGACCCTGTCCGAGCGAGAGATCCTTGCCGAGGAGCGGGCTCATGGGGAACTGGTCTATTCGGCTGAGCTACCCGGAGGCCGGTTGCACCGAGCTGACCTGATCAGGGCCGCGGATGGCCCATCGCCCGAAGCGATCGAGGTGGAGCTTGCGGCAAAGGCCGCGACCCGGCTCGACGAGCTGTTGCGAGCATGGCGCCGTGCGGTAGCTGAAGGTCGACTGGGTGGCGTTGGCTACCGTTGCGGCCCGCGAATCGGCCGGGTCGTGCGCCGCGCCGTCGACCGAACGCGCACGGCCTCCGCGATCAGCGTGGAGGAGCTGTAGGTCTGAGCCAGCGCAGGGCGGGACCTTTCGCGGTCCCCGTGCGTCTTGCTTGTGATGAAGGCCTCGGTCGTGCGCTCCACGCCGCCCCCAGGGGTTCCTGGGCTGCACAAACTCGGCGGAGTCTCGAACACGGCAGCGTTGCTGGCCGGACTGCTGCTGCTCGGCGTCGTCGCCGGTATGGGCTGGGGCGCCTGGCTGCGCCGCCGAGGCTGGGCTTGGACATCGGGTTTCATGGGCTTGTTTCCGGCTGTGGTCAGCTTGATGCCGATCACAACCGGGGTTATCCCCCTTCGGGCGGGCCTGATCGTGGCCGCATTTCCCGTCGGCCTGGCCTTCGGGTCCGCGATGTGGCTGATTCACGAGGAGATCGAGGATCGCCGTGCCGGCGCCGATCGAGAAATCGTCTCCGCCGACCGGAAGGGCGTGCTGGACTGGTGTCGGCGCTGGGCCGCCGAGCGCCGGGCGCTGGTTGAGCAGGCATTGACCGACGGGCTCCCGGTGGGGAGAACCAGTCGTGGCAAGGCGGCCATGGTGGGTCGCGGAACCAAAAGCGCGGGGCGCCATGTGCTGATTCCGGGCGCGACCGGCGCCGGCAAGACGACCTCGCTGGCGGCCCTACTGGTCGATTACGTAGCGCGGTCCGGTTTTGGCGCAGTCGTGATGGAGGCCAAGACGGATCGCGCGCTATGCGAAGCGGCCAAATGGGCCGCGCATAAGCGTGGCGCGCCTTTCTATCTGTTCTCGCCAACCGGTCAAAGCAGCTACGACCCCCTGGCGCACGGCTCGGTAGACGAGCGATCGGAGCGGTTGATAGCGGTCGAGAGCTGGGGCTCGGGGGACGC
>JBAVGD010000031.1:0-1822 GCA_049684635.1 Solirubrobacterales bacterium
GCGACCGCGATTGCGATCCAGGTCACCGGCTTGCGCAGCAGCCGCCGGAAGTGGAAGCCGCGCAGGTCGTTTGCATTCCCGAGCGGCTTCATGGCGGCGAATCTAATTCATGCAAGCCAGGTTGCGCCGGGGGCGCTTGGGAAAGATCGTGTTGCAAAGTGGGAGGAAGTGGGGTACTGTGGCGCGGAGTTGAAGCCCAGGACCGGGGTGGTGGGGTTCCTCCCACCCCATCACTCCGGTCCAACTCTTCTTTTAGGCCGGCGCAGAAAGGAACCCAGGGATGGCATTTCGGGGCCTCTACGAGCACAGCCTCGACTCCAAGGACCGCCTGACTGTTCCGTCCCGGTTCCGGGCCGCACTTGCTGACGGGATTGTTCTGTCCAAGGGCTTCGACCCCTGCGTCTGGGTGCAGACAACCGAGCAGTTCGACCAGCTCTCGGAGCGCTTCCTCTCCCCGCACAGCCCCTTTGGCAGCAACGCACGCCAGCTCCGCCGACGCTTTCACGGTAGTTCGTTCGATGAAAAGCTGGATTCGGCGGGCCGTATTCGCATCCCCAGACCGCTCATCGAGCATGCAGGTCTGGCGGGGCCGTGCGTCGTGATAGGGGCCGGGGAGTACCTGGAGATATGGAGTGCGGAGGCCTGGGCGCGGCAGGAGGCAGAGCTCGACGCGGCCGCACCCGAGATCGCCGAGGGCCTCGCTGGAAGTGGAGCGTCTGCGTGACATGCGGTCCAATGCGATGCGAGCACCGATATCCAGCCCGCCACGGCGTAGTCCCGCCGGCGCCGTCGTGAGCGGCGCAACCCTCTTACTTATGACTCTCGAGCATCAACCCGTACTTGTGGCAGAGCTCATCGGCCTGCTGGCTCCGATGCCGGGCGAGACGGCCGTCGACTGCACCTTTGGCGCCGGCGGCCACGCACGGCAGATCGCGGCGGCGATAGGTGCCGACGGGACGCTGGTCGGCATAGACCGCGATCCGGCGGCAGGATCCCGCTTCGAGCGGTTCGCCGCGGAGGTTTCCTGCCATACCCGGTTCCTCGGGGAGGATTACGGGGCAGGGCTTCGGGCCCTGCGTGGCGAAGCCCTTCGCCCAGACATGGTCTACATGGACCTGGGGATCTCTTCGATGCAGGTTGACGCCGCGGAGCGGGGCTTTTCCTATTCGTATGACGCGCCGCTCGACATGAGGATGGACACCAGGCAGGAGTTCAGCGCGGCAGACCTGCTGAACGAGTGGCCCGAGTCGCGGATCGCACAGGTCCTACGTCGCTTTGGAGAGGAGCGCTACGCCGGCGGGATTGCACGTGAGATCGTTCGCCGGCGGCCGCTGCGGACCACCTCGGAGCTGGTCGCGGCGGTCAAGGCCGGGATCCCCGCCTCCGCTCGCTTTGGCGGAGGCCACCCGGCCAAGCGGACCTTCCAGGCGATCCGGATTGCCGTCAACGGCGAGCTGGAATCGCTCGATGACGCCCTGCCCACGGCCTGGGAGATGCTGCCGGTCGGCGGCCGCATGGCGGTGATCTCCTTCCATTCGCTGGAGGACCGGCGTGTCAAGCGCTTCCTGGCGGAGCGCGCACGGGGCTGCATCTGCCCACCCGAGCTGCCCATCTGCGCCTGCGGCCGCGAGCCCGAAGCGGAGCTGCTGAGCCGGCGGGCCGTGGCCCCGACGTCAGAGGAGGTCACCAGGAATCCTCGTTCCAAATCGGCCCATCTGCGAGCCGCCGTCAAGATTTCCGAGAACACGGCGATTGGGAGCGCCGCCTGATGGCCGCCGCCGCAGCCCGCAGGGTCGCACCCGCCACCACCCGCCGTTCGGCG
>JBAVGD010000032.1:0-2667 GCA_049684635.1 Solirubrobacterales bacterium
GCGAACGAGTGGTTTCTGACTACGCCCAAGCCCTTCGGCTCGACGATCTGCTTGGGCTCGCCGCCTCCAAAGACAGCGACTGCCCGATCTGCGGAACCCCGTTGGCTATGGCCGAGGGAACCTCCGAGCCTTACTGGCGATGCCCCAATGGCGACTGCGATTACACGCGGAGTATCGGACAGCCCGCGCCCCGAGATGGCCTCGTGGTATGCGCAAGCAAAGGTTGTGGCGCGCCGGTCGAATTTGGTCATTGGGGTGACTCCCCACGGTGGCGGTGTACGGCGAATTTCCGCCATCGACAGCGAATAGCCAAGAGTCATCTCAGACTGCCGAAGATGCGAGCCCTCGTACCTTCCCGCGAGCTTCGCAAACTTGAGCGCCAGTTCGGCCTCGCGTAGATCGGAGACGAAGCCGTATATCCGATCCGTGATGAGGGCGGACCCTTCGTGACCCCATGCAGGCTGTCTAAGCCTTCGTTTTCCTCCGCATTCCGAAGCAAACCGTCCTCACGCTGGACATCAGGGGTGAATGGAAGCTCTGCTCGAAAAACGAGGCGCTCAGGGCCGTTCTGAGCCCCTGCGGCGAGCCCCCGCGTGTGATCGCTCAGGCATTCGCGCGGGTCAGGCCGCCCTTGCGGGAGCCGTTGATGTGCCCTCGATTTTGCACGCCTGCGGCGTGCTTGGGACGGGCACCGGCTCCCGCAACGGGCGGAGCCAGATCGAAGGAGGCTGAGATGACTCAGACGTTGGACACCCTGGTTAGAGAGGTCGAGACCGGCGAGCAGCACCTCACCTACGAGGGGCTGAAAGGCCGCGACTCCCGCGATACCGAACGCCTCGTTGACAGCTTCGCCTCAGTGTTGCGCCGCATGACCCCGGTCGAGCGGATCAGCGCCTCGCGCCTCGGCGGCTTCACCCGCTGGGAGCGCTGGGTGTGGGCGGCTCGCTACCCCGAGGAGGTGCCGCTCGTCAACGGCGAGGTCGAGTGGATCGCTTGCAACATGGCCGACCTCGATCCCGACTAGCGGCGGCGCGATCGGCGTCGCCCGGTGACGAGGCGGAGGCGCTCCGCGCGTTCCTCCGCCTCGACGCGCTCGGCGGCGACCCGCAGCGGAACCGTCTCCCCGGAGGCCCAGGCGTTTCGCGGTTCCTCGCTCGGCCCGGCCGCTCCCCGCAGCGATACCGCATCAGCCGCTTGCGTCCCTGGGGTTGCCGCCCCCTTCATCGCTCGACTCCCTCCGCGTCGCAGCCTTCGCGCAGCCTTCGCAGTTCCTCGTCTTCGTACCAGGGCCGCAGCTTGATCTTCGCCGGTGGCAGGTGCCCGTAGACGAGGAGGCCGGTGCCGGGGCTGCGCTCGCGGACCACGTTGGCCGGAGCCAGCTCGCGGTAGGTGTCGCCCTCGGTCTCTGAGCGCCGCCCCCGCTCGCCGGTGCTGCGCGAGCGCTGCTCGAACTTCTTGGCGCCGAGCAGGCGGGAGACATAGGTGAGGGTCTCGGGGTCGGAGATCCCGCTTCCGAACACCTTGGCGCGGTGGTTGTTGAGGATGGTCGATGCCCTGCGTCCGTAGCGAGAGCTGACCTGGGCCATGTCGTGAAAGACGCTCAGCAGCTGCACCCCCTGTCCGGCGCCGGTCGAGGCGATCTCCGCCAGGTTCGGGATCGGCGCGATGTTCGCGCACTCGTCCAGCAGCAGGAGGAGGGGCGGGTCGAGCGGCTTGCCCGTCGTCGCAACGGTCTCGTAGACGACGGCGAGTAGCTCCTGCACGAGCATCGAGAAGACCGTCCGAAGGCGCTCCTGCTCGTGCAGCGGCGCGCAGAGGTAGAGCGTGTTGGCCCGGCCGTCGAGCAGGGCGGTGGGGCTGTAGTCGGCGCCCTTCGTCTCCTCCGCGACGCGCGGGTCGGCGAAGGCGCCGACGATCATCTCCGCGGTCGTGTAAACGGAGCTGCGCTGGCGCTCCTCGCGGTTCTGCGTCGCCTGCCAGGCGCGCTTCGCCGCCGGCTCGCCCGTCTCGTTCAGCAGCTCCTCGATGTGGGCGTCGTTGGCATCGGGTCCTTCGTCCAGCCAGCGCACGACCGACTCCATCGTGCGGCCGCTGGAGGCGGCTGCAAAGAGCAGCGGCGCCAGCAGCTTTTCCGCCGTCGAGTACCAGAAGTCGGCGTCCTGCAAGCCGCCCGAGTCGGTGCGGGCCGCGGTCGAGAGCCAGTGGGCGACGCGCCTCGCCCCGCGCCAGGTTCCGGCACCCCACAGCGGCGTCGCCCGCGAGGGCTCAAATCCAGTGACCAGCGCCGGATCGAAGACCATCACCCTGCCGAGCCCTCGCCGACGGGCAACGGTGTCGATCAGCAGGTCGCTCTTGATCGAGGTCGCCAAAACCGGCCCTTGCCACTCCAGCAGGGCGGGGATCGCCAGCCCCGTTGACTTGTGGCTATCGGTCGGCGCGAAGGCGATCACCGACTGCCGCTCCTGAGCGGCGAGCAGCGCTCGCCCGCTCCAGCCGAGCGTCAGCCGTTTCCGCTGCGGCGCGGGCACCCTCAGTGGAGCCAGGTCGCGGCGGCTCGCCCAGCGAGCGCTCGGCGCTCGTGGCCGATCCCAACCGAGGGCGGGCAGCTCGTCCAGATCGAAGAAACGTCGCCCGGCGATGAGGGCCCCACCGAGGGCGGTCAAGATC
>JBAVGD010000033.1:0-5106 GCA_049684635.1 Solirubrobacterales bacterium
ATCGCTGAAACGCCCCTCTCCTGGCGGGCTGGGTCAGCAGTGGCGGAGCGGTCGGCGTATGCGGCTCCACCCAACGGTCCGACGGGGCCGTCCGGTACTCGGTCTCTTCAGTGTGGGTCAGGCGGCGGGTTGCGGTTCCCCCGAGCACTCGTGTGGGGGCGGTCCCTTCGCTCGGCGGGAGGGAGACGTCCGTGCCCTGAAGCCCGAGCCGAAGGCCACCGGCGAGCTCGTCCGCGCTGGCGTAGCGGCGGGCGGGATCGCCCTCGAGCGCCCTCAGCACCGCGCCTCCGAGCGTGTCGGGTATCTCGTCGTCGTAGGTGCTGGGTGCCAGCGGGCTCTCATTCTGCTGCCGCACCGCCAGCTCGGCCAGGGTAGATCCCTCGTATGGCAGCCTTCCGGTTAGGAACTGGTAGAGGACGACACCGAGCGCGTAGACATCCGTGGCCGGCGTTGCCTCCTCGCCACGGACCTGCTCAGGGGCCAGGTACGCCGCTGTCCCAACCACCGACCCGACCTGAGTGATGCGGGTCTGTTCGATCGCACGTGCGATGCCGAAGTCGGTCAGTTTGACCGTCATCTCACCACCACCGACCGGTT
The DNA here is from genome assembly GCA_049684635.1 of Solirubrobacterales bacterium. Lineage (GTDB taxonomy): Bacteria > Actinomycetota > Thermoleophilia > Solirubrobacterales > 70-9 > VRUE01. Next base: position 598 of record JBAVGD010000033.1, read on the forward strand.
CGCCGACGATCATCAGGTTGCCCGGCTTAACGTCACGATGGATGATCCCCCGCCGGTGCGCGTAGTCGAGGCCGGCGCACGCCTGAACCCCGACCTCCGCCGCGGTCTCGAAGTCGAGCGGCCCCTCCCGCTGCAGGATCTGGGCGCCTGAGCGACCGGCGACGTACTCCATCACGATGTAGTGGCGGCCGTCATCGACGCCCGTGTCGTAGACCTGGACGATGTTGGGATGAATCAGCTTGGCAACGGCCAGGGCCTCGCGCCGGAAGCGGGCGACGAACCGCTCGTCGTCCGAGAGGTGCTCGGCGAGGATCTTGACCGCGACTGTGCGCTCGAGGATACGGTCGGTCGCCCTGTAGACGTTCGACATCCCGCCCGAGCCAAGCTTGTCGCCGATCTCGTATCGCCCCGAAAGGGTTCCCTTCGCCATCAGCCTTCTTCACCTGATGGAGCGCTTGGGCTGACCCCGCCGGACGGCGAGACTTCTTCTTCGACCGGCGGCCCATTGCCGTTTTCATGGCCTTTTGCTTCACCGTTGGCCTGCGGCGGAAGAGTGGGTTCGGTTTCGGATTCCGGCGCTTCGGCTTCTTCTTCGTCTTCCGGCTTCTTTTCGTCGTGTTCCTTCTTCGGCTTCTCCGGTTTCGATTCAGGTTCGGCAGGAACCGTCACCGGGGGCGCGGCTTCGACAGCTGTTTCTTCGCATTTGCTGACCACTTCGTTGAGCCGCGTCGCGCCTTCCCGAAGTGCGCTCTGAAGCTTTGCGTCGACACCCCCGAGCGCTTCGATCTGTTCGCTCACCTGCTGGGCTGCGCTTTCGGCGCCGATGCAGTCGCCTTCATCCGCGAGCTGCCTGACCGTATCGAGATTGGCGGTTATCTCACGTGCTGTTTCGCCCGGCAGCAACTTGGCGTTGCTCCCGCCGCAGGACGCAAGCACCAACGTAGCGGCCGCGCCAAGCGCGACTGTCACGAGCAATGAGGCCAAGCGAGTCATTGGGCGAGTCTAGAGAACGGCCTTAAGAGCAGATTTAGCCTGCATTTCACGCTTGCAAGCCGATATCGAGACAGCCGTGCGCTCATTGGCCGACATAAAGACGATCGGCGAGGCGAGTGGGCAACCCGGCGGTGGCGATCGACCCCGCCGCCCGTCCGATGTCATACGAGACACGGTGGAAGCGGGCGGTCTGCTCATCGGTGTCCAGCTCCAGCCATGCGGCGCGGGGGTCGCCGTCACGGGGTTGGCCGACGCTGCCCGGATTGATCAGCCAGCTGCCGCTGTCGAGGTCGAGCAGCGTTCCGTCGCCTGCCTGGGCGCCTCGAAGGCCATGGCGATCGCCGTCAGGACGCATAAAGAAGATGGCTCTGTGCGAGTGACCGATCAGGGCGATCCGCTCGGGCTGGATGTCGAGGCAGGCGGCGGCGTCATCGCCCGAGAGGACGTACTCCCAGACCGGATCCCTGGGCGAGGCGTGAAATAGGCCGATTCCGTCGCGCTGTCCGGCCGGCTCGAGATCGCGCAGGAACTCGAGTGTTCCCTCTGACACGTTCTTCCTGGTCCAGATGACCGCGTCAGCCGCCGACTCCGAGAAGGCCGTTACGTCAAGCGCGCCCAGCACCGCAAGATCGTGGTTGCCGACCAGGCACAGCGCGCATCTCTCGCGAACGAGCTCGGCGCAGGCGTCGGGGTCGGCCCCGTAGCCGACGACATCGCCCAGGCACCAGGTCTCGCCGACCCCGGTGCTTGCCGCGGCCTCGAGAACGGCTTCGAGGGCCGGCAGATTCGCGTGGATGTCGGTGATGACGGCGACGCGCACGAAGAGCCAGCGTACCCTGGCGCGGCAGGGGTCCATACGATGCAGCGGTGACCAACCCCACCGATCGCGTGCACCATGAGGTGGGTCGCCGACAGTGACCTCCGTCGACTCGATCGCCGAGTTGCGCTCCGCCGTCAGGAGGGCCGTCGGCACGCTGCGCGACGGTGGGCCGGGCAGCCCCGAGCCATCGCTCGACCGGCCGCCCAAGCCCGAGCTGGGGGACTACAGCTCCAACGCGGCGATGCTCCTGGCTGCCCCGCTGGGCGAAAACCCACGCGAGGTTGCGACCCGCATCTGTGCCGAGCTGGAGCGTGATCTCAGCGCGAGCGACAGCGTCGACCGGGTGGAGGTGGCCGGGCCGGGCTTCGTCAACCTCTTCCTCTCCGACACGTGGTACCGGCGCGCCATGGAACGGCTGATGGCTGCAGGCGATGAACTTGGCCCCGCCCGGATCGACACCCCAGAACGCATCCTGGTCGAGTTCGTGTCGGCGAATCCCACCGGGCCGTTGCACATCGGTGGCGGGCGCCATGCCGCCTATGGGGATGCCGTGGTTCGCCTCCTCGAGGCGGTCGGCCATGAGGTCGGGCGAGAGTTTTACGTCAACGATGCGGGTGGCCAGGTGGAACGTTTCGCGCAGTCGATAGCCGCTCGGATGCGAGACGAGCCGGTGCCCGAGGGCGGCTATTCGGGCGACTATGTGACCGATCTGGCCGGGACCGCCGTGGCGGCGGGGGTCGATTCAACCGACACCGAGGCGCTCGGACGGTTCGGGGTCAACGCGGTGCTGGATCAGGTGCGGTCGACGCTCGATCGCTTTGGCGTCCACTTCGACACCTGGTTTTCGGAGCGCGATCTCTACACACGCGGCGAGGTCGATGCGGCGCTCGCGCGCCTTGAGGAGTTGGGACACACCTACAGGAGCGAGGAGGCGCTGTGGCTGCGGACCACGGACTTCGGCGACGACAAGGACCGGGTCCTGATTCGTGCCGATGGGGAACCGACGTACCTGGCGGCGGACGTTGCCTACCACTGGGACAAGCTGCAGCGAGGTTTCGGGCGCATGATCGACGTGCTCGGAGCCGACCATCACGGTTACGCACCCCGATTGCATGCGGCGACCGCCGCGCTTGGGGCCGACCCCGATTCGCTTGAGGTCCTGATCATGCGCCTCGTCCACATCGTCGACGGCGGCGAACGCGCCCAGATGTCGAAGCGCAGCGGCGACTTCGTGTCCCTCGATGCGCTGATCGACGACATAGGCGTGGACGCGGCGCGCTGGTTCATGCTCTGGCGCAGCCACGACACAACGGTCGACCTTGACCTCGAGCTCGCCCGTCGGGAGTCGAGCGAGAATCCGGTGTACTACGTGCAGTATGCGCACGCGCGCATCGCCAGCATCCTGCGGAAAGCGGGGGAGGAGGACGCCACGGAAACCAGCCCTCCAAGCCCCACCGCAGCTTTGGAGCCCGCCGAGAAGGCCCTGATCAAGCGTTTGCTCGAGTTTCCCGATGAGGTTCGGGAGGCCGCGGCTCGCCGCGCGCCCCACCGGATCTGCGCCTACTCGACAGCTGTCGCCGCTGACTTTCACGCCTTCTACCGCGACTGTCAGGTCATTGGTGCCGGCGAGGAGGGAGTGCAGGAGTGGCGGCTGGCTCTCTGCCTCGCTACCAAGCGGACAATCGCCGCCGCCCTTGCCCTGCTGGGAATATCCGCTCCCGCGCGGATGTGAAGGTACTGGCTGAAATCTCAGCCCAATCGGTTGCCGGCTTGCGCGCGGGGGCGGTTCGTGGCCGCGACTTCGAAGCGTTCGATTCTCTGCTCGAGCGCCTGCCCGGCGCGGCCAGCATCTTGGTCACCGGGGACCCGGACGGCAAGAGAGCAGCGGCCGTCGGGCTGGCGGCCACCGCCACGGCGGCCGGCAGGCGCACCGCGTTACTCGAGTGCGACCTGGCCGCACCGGCACTGGCCGGTTCCCTGAGACTCGCTGCGGAGCCTGGCTTACACGAGTATCTGCGCCGCGAAGCCGATGTGAGCGGGATCCTGCAGCCGGTGATCCTCGCCGGTCCCCGCTCCGCCGGCACGGCCGAGCCGCTTGTCTGCATCGTTGCCGGACGACCGAGCAGCAACGGCGAGAACCACCTCGCATCGGAGGGCTTCCGCCACGCTACGGAAAAATTACGCGCTGCCTACAACACCGTTGTTTTCGACGGGCCCTCGCTGGAGGGCGACATGGGGCTGTTGCACGACGCGGCGGCCCGCGCCGACGTGACGCTCGCTTGCATCAGGCGAGCGGAGGCGAGGGGTCGAGCCTCGAGGCGGCTGCAGCGAGAGTTGTCCGCTCTGCCATGCCCGTTTGCCGGTGCCGTTGCGGTGCGCTGAACCGAGCCGGCCTCACGTAGGCGTCCTCGCCTCCCTTGCCGTGTCGACGTTGCGTGACTGGCGGTGGCTACAGGTCGTAGCGGGCCAGGTCGGCGTCGAGTCGCTTCGTGTCGTCCTCGCTGGGCCCAGAGGTTGCCGAGGGAGGTGGCTTCCTGCGCCCAGTTCGCCGCCAGCGTGCAACTCCGACCCCGAGTGCCACCGCTCCAACGGCGAACCCGATCAGCGGAACCAGGTACGCGGAGAGGTCGAAGCCGGAGGCGCTTGGCAGCGCCAGCACTCTGCTCCCGTACTCGGCAACCAGTGCGCTCTTGATC
>JBAVGD010000034.1:0-9948 GCA_049684635.1 Solirubrobacterales bacterium
TCAACATCTCCGCAAGCCCGGTCTTGACCCGGAATGTCGCCCGCTCCGTCACCCGGCCCATATTACGGGGCGGGGCCTACTTGAGTTTGTATGCGCGGATCCGGTCCTTATGAGCCGCTTCGTCACGAGCGTAGAGGCCGTGCGCAAGGGCTTGCACCAGCGCCATCAGCGCGGTGTTGGACCGGATGAAGGACGGGCTGTTCGACGAGTAGTAGAGGGTCTGCTCGGCGTGCTCGCCGACCTCCGACATCGAGGCATCTGAGATCGCAAGCGTCCGGGCGCGACGGTGCAGCGCAAGCTTCATTGCCCGCAGCAGCAGTGGATGCGCCCGGCCGGAAGAGAGCACGATCACCAGTGTTTCCTCGTCGATGCGGCCCAGCCGCTGCAGCGACTCGCCACCGGTGCTGGCGACGATTTCGGCGCGAATGTCCAGCAGGCTCAGCATGTGACGCAGGTAACTGGCAAAGAAAGCCATCTGGTCGACCCCGACGATCACGACACGCTGCGACTCGGCTAGCGCGGCAACCACCCCGTCGACCTGCTCGCGCGTGAGGTGGCGCGCGGTTTCCTCGAGGTTCGAGTGGTCGGCGCCGAGCGAACCCTCGAGCTCGGAGTGATCGAATGAGAAGAGGGCGCCGTTGGTCGCGCCGGCGGCTCCACCCATGGTGGAAGTGCGGTACTCCTCTATGGCGGCCTGCTGCAACTCGGGATAACCCTCGAAGCCGAGGGCCTGGGAGAAGCGCACCACCGTCGAGGACGAGGTGCTCGCTCTCCGGGCCAGCTCCTCGGCGGTGAGGAAGGCAGCCTCGTCGAGGTGGTCGACGATGTAGCGGGCCACGTCCTTCTGGGAGCGCGAAAACTCTTCGAAGCGTTCCTGGATGTACTGGGAAAGGCTCTTTAGGTCAGGGGCTGGTTTAGTCGCTGTCTTGCTCACGGCCGTCCACTTCGCCGGACCGGGTGCTTTCCCTTCCGATCTGGTTGGATGGAGATGGCAATGACGCTCGAGAAGGCCCTGCGCCTCACCAATCGCAACATGATCGTTTTTGACGCGATCCTTGGATCGGCGGCAATCGTGGCGCCCGAGGCGACGCTGCGCGTACTGGGTCATGACGAGCCCTCTCCCGATGCCGCCCATCTCTTCCGCCGCTCCGGGCCGGTCTGGCTGACCTTCGCCGCGGCTCACACGCTCGCCGCCGTCCGGGGCGAGCGGCGTGACTGGTGGGCACTGGCCTGGCTGCGCGGCACCGAGATCGCCACGGATGCCCTCTGGTCCGAGTCCCCCGCAATCGGCCGGCCCAGCGCCAAGCTCGGCCTACGGCTCGCCGGGGTTGCGAATCTGGCGATGGCCGCGGGGTTTGCCTGGCTCTCCAAACGATGAGCTCGCACGCCGGCCTCCCCAGCATCCGCTGGAGCTTGCGCGGCTACACCGACGAAGGCGACGAGGCCTGGCTGATTCGCAGCATCGCGAGAAAGCTCTACCGCTGTCCCGGCTGCCACGGCGAGATCCAGATCGGCAGCGCGCATACCGTCGTTCAGTACGTACTGCGAGTAGGTGGCACCGAGCACCATCACTGGCACGGGAAGTGCGCCGAGGAACTGCTCCTCCCCGATCTCCGCGATCTGAAGCGAGTGCCGGCGTCGCAGTCCTCGCAATCGAAGCTCGAGGCTCGCGGCCGGCAGAGACCCGGACGCCGTTCGGGCTAGCGTGGCGCCGCGGCTCAGACCGCTGGCTCTCTACCCTCGCATCGCGTGGACCTACGTCAGGTGGGCGCGGGTCCTGCTGCCGCTGGCGCTCGTCGTCTTCGTCCCGCTGGGACTGATCCATGCCATCACGCTTGCGATGGATCCCGCCGCGTTCGAAAGTGGATTCGCTATCGCCGGCGTGGTGGCCGCGGGGCTTGTGTTAACCGCAACCGGCCTGCTCGGCGAGGTCTTCTACGCGGGGGTGGTAACGGTGGCCCTCACCCACCCGCACGACGGACGGCCGCCGTCTCTTCGTGAGATCGCCGGGATGCTCAACTACGGCAGCCTGATCGTCATCGACCTCCTCTACGGAGCGGCCGTGGCGGTCGGCCTGCTCGCTTTTGTGGTTCCCGGCATCGTTGTCTTCGTCTACCTCGGTCTTGCCGCACCCGTGATCGAGATAGAGCGGCACGGCGTGCGGGCTGCCATCTCTCGCAGTTTCCAGCTGGTCCGCGGAAGGTTCTGGAGCGTGCTGGCGATCCTCCTCCCGCTCGAGCTCCTCGGCGATGGCTTGACGGACCTGGCCACGGCGCTGGCCCACGGGCTTCTCGGCAAGTCGCTATTGACGGACTGGCTCGTCGACACGCTCCTCAACGTTTTGGTGACACCGTTCTACGCGGTCGCGGCCGCACTGCTGGCCGTCGAGCTGATCGCCGAGAAGGATGGGCGCCGGCCGGGGCTACACTCAGCCTCAGCTCCTCCATGAGCGCTGCGTCAATCGTCTCGGACTTCTGGAACGACCAGCTCGTCGCCGACGGCAAGCAGGGAGTGTTCCTCGTGCTGGCCGGCTTCATCCTCTCCTTCGCCTTTATTCGGATGAGCACGCGATTGATGCGCAGCCCGCGGGTGCCATGGTGGCCGGGCAGTGTGGTCAGCGACAGCGGCGTCCACCTTCACCACCTCGTCTTCGGAATCGTCACGATGATGATCGCGGGGACCGTCGGCTTCACGGTGCTCGGCGAAAGTCCCTATGCCGAGATCTGCGCCCTCTTCTTCGGCATCGGCGCCGGGCTCACCATCGATGAGTTCGCGCTGTGGGTCTATCTGGATGACGTCTACTGGGCCGAGCAGGGGCGCAGCTCAATCGATGCGACCGTGATCGCCGCGGCGGCGATGAGCCTGATCCTGCTCGGCTTCGTCCCCTTCGATTTCAACACCGGCTCACTTGTGCAGACCCTGGCCAGCATCGCCGGCGCACTGCTCCTCTTCGCGCTGGTGGCGATCTGCTTTGCCAAGCAGCGATTGCTGCACGGCGCGGTCGGCTTCTTCGTTTTTCCGGTCGCGATCTACGGTGCTGCGCGGCTTGGCAAGCCAGGCTCGCCCTGGGCCAGGCGACGCTACGGACAGCGGCGGCCCGGCAAGCAGGCAAGGGCCGAACAGCGCTTCCGCCCAGACCGCCGAACCGAGCGCTTCAAGAACGCCTTTCGTGACATCGTCGGCGGCAAGCCAAGCGAGGGGCTCGCGGCCGCCACGGAGGAGGCCTTCGCCGCCACCCGCGAGGCAGCCGCCGAGGTTCGGCAGCGAGCCGAGCGCGTCACCCACAGCGGCGATCACGAGAACGGGCCTTGAGCGATCGGCTTGACCGCCTCGTAGCTTGCTTCTCAGCTTCGGGACTCGGCTTCGGCCGGGTGCGTGCGGGTGCGCTCGAGGATCCGCTCGACGCGCTTCGGCAGGTACCAGTTCCAGTCGCCGAGGAGCTTCATCAGAGCGGGAACGAGAATCGCGCGAACGATGGTGGCGTCGAGCAGAATCGCGGCCGAGAGACCGATTCCGAACTCCTGCAAACCGACGAATGAGCCGGCGGTGAAGCCGGAGAACGCGGCGATCATGATCAACGCCGCGGCGGTGATGATCCGACCGGTGTGCTCGAGGCCGTAGGCCACCGCCTCCTCGTTGTCGTGCCGTTTGTCCCACTCCTCCCGGATGCGAGAGAGCAGGAAGACCTCGTAGTCCATCGAGAGGCCGAACAGCATCGCGAAGAGGAAGATCGGGATCCACGCCTCGATCTGCGGTGTTCCATCGAGGCCCAGCAGCGAATGCCCTCCGTGCAGGAAGACCAGCACCAGGACGCCGTAGGTGGCGCTGACGGAGAGCAGGTTGAGGATGACCGCCTTGAGAGGCAGAACGACCGAGCGAAACGCGCGCAGGAGCAGCAGGTACGAGAGAACCAGTACAGCGAGGACAAGCCACGGGAAGGCTTCATACGCCGTATCGACGAAGTCGACACCAAAGGCCGGCGCTCCAGTGAGGATGGCTTCCGCGTCGCCAAAGCGCGCCGCCGGGATGTATCTGTCGCGGATGCGATGGACGAGCGCCTGTGCCGCCTTGGTGCCGCTGTCCTGCTTTCCGGCGACCCGGATCTGGGCCACCCGCCCTTCGCCGTCGATCAGGCTGTTGCGCTGAGCGGCGACGCGCCCGGCCGGCCCGGGCGGCAGCAGCGACGGCGAGACGATCGTTGATGGATTCACCTGCGGGTCCTGCCGGAGCATGGCCACCAGGCGGCGCTCGCTCGCGACGACGGTGGGTGCGTAGGCTCCGCCCCGCCGGCCGCTGTCGATGACGATTTGATTTGGTGCGAGGGCACCGGGGCCGAGAGTCGAACGCAGGACCGCGAGGCCCCGGGTCGACTCCGTCGTCAACGGAATGCCGCGGTTGTCGCCACCGGTCAGATGCAGTCCGAGGGCCGGCAGAGCCAGGCCGACCATCAGTCCTCCAGCCACGACGGCGTAGGGAATCGGCCGGCGCATGATCGAGTGGGCGAGACGGCTCCAGGCCCCCGCCCGACCGCTGGCACGGTGCTCCAGGATCCGCCGCGGAATCACGCGCAGCCGGTTGACCCTCCTACCCATCACGGCCAGCAGAGCCGGCAGGTAGGTGGCCGAGGCCGCAATCGAGAACAGCGGAACCAGCAGCCCCCCCACCCCCATCGACCGCATGAAGGGCAACGGCATGAAGACGAGCAGCGCCAGGCCGACGGCCACAACCGCACCCGAAAAGATCGTCGCCCGGCCGGCGGTCTTCATTGCCTCGACGAGCGCCTCCTCTGGATCGTCGTGGCGCTCCAACTCTTCCCTGTAGCGAAAGACGACAAGCATCGAGTAGTCGATCGCGATCGCCAAACCGATCAGAACCACGATGTTTTCCACGTAGGTGGCCATGGCCATGAAGTGAGCGAAGATCCACACCGCACCCAGCGTCGAGGGAATCGTCACGGCGGCAAAGGCGAGCGGGACGGCGATGCCGGCCAGGGTGCCGAACATGAAGGCCATCACGATGAGGGCAACCGGGATCGCGATCATCTCGCCCTTGCCGAGATCGCTTTTGTAGATCTTCTGGGTGTCGTGATTGATCGCCGGGAAGCCCGACAGGTAGGTGCGCACCCCCGGCACCGACGGTGTCGCAGCCCGGATCGCATCCACCTTGTTCGATGCGTCGGCGTTTTCGAGCGGGGTGTTGATCTGGACGTAGGCCACCCGTGGCGAGGCCGGCAAGACCGCGCTGGGGCGAGCGCCGGCTACCGCCGAGGCGGCATCGGCTGCCACCCCGGCCGCCCGCCGCCGGAACGCGGCGGTGGCAGCGATCGGCCGGTTCGTTTCGAAGACCAGCGTGAAGGCGCCGTCTCCTCGCTCGTTGAACCGTTCCTTGAGGATGTCGAGACCCCGCTCAGCATCCGACCCCGGCACGCTGAAGCGATTCGTCAGCAGTTCGCCCAGGTGGGAAGCGCCATAGCCGCCCAGCACGAAGAGAACCAGCCAGGTGAGCAGGACCTTCTTCCGGTTGGCGATGACGGTGCGCGTCCAGCGCTCCACTAGGCTCCTTAAGTCGAACGGCCGGCCGATTCTACGGAAGGGCGTGGCCCACCCTCGGCGTCCCCAGGCACCCCGCTCTGAGCGATGTCAGCGACAGGTGAAAGGATCGTGGCCTGCGACCCTTGACGTCACTCCTTGCGCTTGCCGTTGCGTTCGGCCTTGCCGCTTGCGGCGGTGGATCTGACTCCGGAGGCAGCACCGAAACGGTGCGGCGGCCGGCGCCTCGGCTGAAGGTCACCCTCTCGGCCCCGGGTCACCGCCCCTCCGCCGGAGCCCCTTGGCCGATCGTTATCACCGCGACGGGACCGCGCCACCGGCCGCTGGAAGCCGAGGTGCGCTACCAGTTCCTGTTCTCCGGCAGCGTCGTGGCGCACCGCTCTCACTACCGCTTCCGCGGGACCCTGCACGACACGATCCGCTGGCCGGCACGCTCGGCCGGAATCCCGCTGACGTTCCGCGCCGTGGTCACCACGCCGCTTGGCGTACGACGGCTCGACTATCCCGTCCGGGTGAGACCGTGAACGCGGCGACAGACTCGACAAGGGCCGGTGTTGCAATCGAGGTCGAACGAGTCTCGAAGACCTACGCGGGTCGTATTCACGCTCTGCGCGAGGTATCGATGCAGGTCGAACCGGGCGAGGTGGTCGCCATTACCGGACCATCCGGTTGCGGCAAGAGCACCCTCCTCAACGTGATCGCCGCGATCGAGCGCCCCGACTCGGGAAGGGTCCTGGTGGATGGCATATCGGTCACCGACCTTCGGCATCCGGCTCCCTACCGGCGCGACACGGTCGGCTTCGTCTTCCAGCTGCACCACCTCCTGCCGATGCTGACCGCCCGAGCCAACGTCGAGCTGCCGCTGATCGCGGTGGGGATGCCGCGCGCGGAGCGGCGAAAGCGCGCGACCGCGCTGCTGGCTGAGGTCGGGCTGAGCGGCCGGGCGGAGGAGCGTCCCGCAACCCTGTCGGGCGGAGAGCGCCAGCGAGTGGCCGTGGCCCGGGCGCTGGCCAACGAACCGCGCCTCCTGCTTGCCGACGAGCCAACCGGGTCGCTCGATACCGCCAGCGGACGCCTCGTCCTGGCGCTCCTCGATCAGGCTCGGACACGGCGTGGCATGACGCTCCTCATCGCCAGCCACGACCGCGTGCTCGGAGAGCACGCTGACCGCGTGGTCCATATGCGGGATGGCGCAATGGTCAACGAGAGCAACGACTGAGGGACCGCCTCAGAAGCGACCGAGCAGCTCGGCCGGCGGCCGGCGGCTGACGCGCCAGGCGGGGTAGAGGCCACCGAGGACGCCAATCGCCAGCCCGATTAGAACTCCCCGGCCGAGCCCCCAGAGAGTGAGAACCGGCGTCACGAAATCGGTTGCCGAGAGCAGGCTGACGATGAGATGGCTCAGGGCAACCCCCGCCGCGACGCCGATTGCGGCGCCGATAAGCCCCACCGCGGCACCCTCACCCACAACCAGCGATCCGACCTGCAATGGGCTCCAGCCGATCGCCGCCATCAGCGCCAGCTCGCGCTGGCGCTCGAGCACCGCCATCGCCATCGTGTTGGTGACCGCAATCGCCCCAAGGATCAGCGCCAAGACGGCGATCACAAGCACGGCCTTGGTCACGATCTCGAAACCGGGATTGGCGCGCGCGGCCTCACCGGGGTTCGAAATCGTCGTGGTCCCGGGAAACGAACGCGTCACCTCGCTGCTCACGGCATCTGAGGAGGCGTCCGGCTTCAGGGTCACCGCAACCGTCGTCACCCCGCTCCGCCCTCCCGCCAACTGCCCGGCGACGGCAAGCGGTACGACCACGCCGGCGTCCTCGAACCCAACCCCCGCGTGATAGATCCCGACGACCGGAAAGCGCTCGCCCTTCAAGGCGATCTCATCTCCAGGCTCAACGCCGAGCTGACCCGCCAGGCCGTCGCCGACCATTGCCTCACGGCCCTGCACAACCCGCCCTCCGGTGAGTACGAGGCGGCTCACCACGAAGCTATCCGGCCGAGCGCCGAAAACGATCGCGGCCGGCGACTCCGGCAGCGCGTCGGTGACGAGCTGGATCGCCGCCACATCCTGCACGCCGGGCTGTCGCTTGATCTGAGCCACCAGCGATTCAGGCAACACCGAGGCCGTCGGATCCGCCACACCGCTCTGAAACACGCCGAAGTTGGCCCCACCGAGGTTGCTGAGGCCACCCACACTCTGCTTCAGGCCCTGAGTCAGGGCAAGCAGCGCCACTATCGTGGCAACGCCGATCGCGATTCCGGCAGCCGTCAGCCCGGTTCGCCCTCGATTCCGCACGAGGTTGAGGCCGATCAGCCCGACCACGCAGCTACTCCCCGATTGCCTTGATCACGAGACGCTTAGGGCGGCGTCCGTCGAACTCGCAGTAGAAGACCTGCTGCCAGGGACCGAGGTCGAGGCGCCCGGCGGTTACCGGAACGATCACCTGGTGATGGACGAGCAGGTTCTTGAAGTGCGCGTCGCCGTTGTCCTCGCCACCGCGATGGTGACGGTAGTCCCCGCCCTCGGGCAGCAGCTCCGCGGCGACCTCATTGGCGGGAGGCCTCCAGCTCGGCGGCGCAACTTTGTCGAGCCACTCCATCACGTCCTCATGCAGGCCAGGCTCGTCGTCGTTGACCCAGACCCCGGCGGTGATGTGCATTGCCGAAACCAGGACCATTCCCTCCGAGATCCCGGCCTCGTCGATGGCGGCCTGCACCTCCTCCGTGATGCGGATCAACTCCCGCCGCTCAACTGTCTCGAAGGTCATGTAGGCGGTGTGAGATTTCATCCGTCAACCCAGCCTTCCGTCCTGGCCATCGGTTGAACCCTAGACTTGACGACGGGATGATATGGCGCCTCTCACTCGCGATTGCGGCTGTCGCCGCTGTGCTGCTCGGCGTTGCAATGGCCGATGCCGAGCTGGTGCAGCGCGGTGACCTGCGCCTTTCTTTCGACGGCCGCTTCGCACCCCAGCGCCTGCCACGAAACCGGCCCGCACCGATCACCGTCAGCCTGAGTGGCTCTGTGGTGAGCACCAGCGAAAGCCGGCCTCCACAGCTACGACGAATCTCAATCGCCCTCAACCGCTACGGCAGCTTCTTCACACGCGGACTCCCGACCTGCGAGGCCGGACGGCTCGAGACAACGTCGACGCAGCTGGCTCTCTCTCGCTGCGGTGACGCCCTTATCGGGCGGGGCCGCTTCGATGCCAACGTCGACCTTTCAACCGTTGCATTTCCCGTCGAAGGAAAAGTGCTCGCCTTCAACGGCCGCGCGGCCGGTGCGCCCGTGATCCTGCTGCATGTATATGGCACGAAGCCGGTTGCGGTGACGGAGGTGCTGCCGTTCAGGATCAGCCATCCGCACAGCGGCACCTATGGAACGGTGATCTCGGCACGCATTCCAAAGATCGCCGCCGACCTGGGCTACGTCACCCACATCGAGTTGACCCTTGGCCGGCGCTACATGTACGGGGGACGGATGCGCAGCTTTCTCAGCGCACGATGCGCGGCCCCGGCCGGGTTCCCCGGCGCGCTCTTTCCGCTTGCCCGAGGAAGCTTCACCTTCGCGGGTGGGAAGCTCTTGACGACCACTCTCACTCGCGGCTGCCACGTGCGCTAGCCCCGATCTCGGAGGGGTCGCACAGCGGTTCGGCGGGATCGAGCCAGCGGGGACGGCCCAGCAGCCAACGATCGTCCACGCGGGCGACCTCGCCAAGCAACTCGGCGTACTCGATACCGGCCGGAGCCGTCGCGCCGAATCCAAACAGCAGCTCCGCCGCAAGCGAAGCCGTCATTTCGGCGCGCGCCCTGACGAGGCGCCGGTAATCGTTGCGTTCCAGCTCACCCCGATGGGCGGCCAGGGCGGTGAGGATCTCGTCCAGGCGTGCCCCATCGAAGCGAGTGCCCAGGGTCGGCTGCGGCAGCGCGCCCCACAGGGCCCACATCCACCAGCGCGGCGCCTCCGCCTTCTTGGCTGCGATCGCATCTCGAACGGCCTCGGCCACGAGCCGGTGGCCGTGGTGGCGATCACCCGGACCGGGAGATACGACGATCCGTGGTTCGAGCTCGCCGATGCAATCGACCGCAAGCTCCGTCAGTTCGCGGCGCGCGGCGACGGGATCGCAATCGCCCGAAAGCGAGACCGGCTTCGGCGGCAGCTTCAACTCGAAGCCGGCCAGGCGGCATGCCTCTCGAAGCTCGCCCTGCCGTCGCGCCTGCTGCTCAGGGCGGCCGAGGCCGCAGGCAACGTTGACGATTCTCCAGCCCGCGTCACGCAGCGCCATCAGCGTGGCGGGCGCCCCGATCAACTCGTCATCTGGATGGGGCGCGAAATGCAGCGCGAGCATGTAACAAGGTAAGCATTTCGATCAAACGTCCGTTGAGCTTGCCG
>JBAVGD010000035.1:0-4858 GCA_049684635.1 Solirubrobacterales bacterium
CACCTTGGCATTGACGTTGCGGGCCGCGCGGCCAATCGTCTGCACCAGACTCGTTTCTCCCCGCAGGAATCCCTCCTTGTCGGCATCGAGGATCGCGACCAGGGAGACCTCGGGAAGGTCGAGGCCCTCCCGCAGCAGGTTGACCCCGACAAGCACGTCGTACTCCCCGAGCCGCAGCTCGCGGATGATCTGAATCCGCTCCAGGGTGTCGACCTCGGAGTGCAGGTAGCGAACCTTGATCCCGTACTCCAGCAGGTAGCCGGTCAGGTCCTCGGCCATCTTCTTGGTCAGCGTGGTGACCAGCACCCGCTCGCTCGCTTCGGCCCGAGCCTTGATCTCGTTCATCAGGTCGTCGATCTGGTTCCTGGTCTCGCGCACCTCGATCTCCGGGTCGACGATCCCCGTCGGCCGCACGATCTGCTCAACGACCCGGGACGACTCGGCGCGCTCAAATGGCCCCGGCGTGGCCGAGACCATCACCAGGTGCTTGACCCGCTCGAGGAACTCGTCGAATTTGAGCGGCCGGTTATCGATCGCCGAGGGCAGGCGGAAGCCGTAATCGATCAGGGTCTGCTTGCGCGAACGGTCCCCCTCGAACATCCCACCGAGCTGTGGAATCGTCTGGTGGGACTCATCGACGAAGCAGACGAAGTCGTCCGGGAAGTAGTCGATCAGGGTGTGAGGCGGGCTTCCCGACGGCCGCCCGTCGAGGATCCGCGAGTAGTTCTCGATGCCGGAGGTGAAGCCAAGCTCCTTCAGCATCTCGATGTCGTACGCCGTACGCTGGCGAAGGCGGTGCGCCTCGAGCTGCTTGCCTTCCTCCTCGAGTTCGGCTGTGCGCGAGTTCAGTTCGAGCCGTATCTCCTCGATCGCGCGCTCCAGCGTCTCGTCCCTGGTGACGTAGTGGGATGCCGGCCAGACCGAAACATGGTCAACCGTGTCGAGAACCTCGCCCGTCAGAGGGTCGAAATGCTGGATTCCCTCGATCTCGTCACCGAACAGGGCGATCCGGTAGGCCGAGTCCGCGTACGACGGCATCACCTCGAGCAGCTCTCCCCTGACGCGAAAGGTGCCGCGCCCGAGCGTCGCGTCATTGCGCTGGTACTGCATCTTGACCAGCTTGCGCAGAACGTCATCGCGGTCCAATTGCCCGCCGACTTTGAACAGCTGCATCCGTTCGTTGTAGACCTGCGGCGAGCCGATCCCGTAGATGCAGGAGACCGAAGCGACGATGATCACGTCGCGACGGGCAAACAGCGCCGCCGTGGCGGCGTGGCGGAGGCGGTCGATCTCGTCGTTGATCGAGGAGTCCTTCTCGATGTACAGGTCCTGCGCGGGGACGTACGCCTCCGGCTGGTAGTAGTCGTAGTAGGAGACGAAATACTCGACGGAGTTGTCTGGGAAGAACTCCCGGAACTCGTTGCAAAGCTGGGCCGCCAGCGTCTTGTTGTGGGCAATGACCAGCGTCGGGCGCTGGACTGCCTCGATCGCCCCCGCCATCGTGAACGTCTTCCCGGTGCCGGTCGCGCCCAGCAGCGTCTGGAACTTTTCTCCGGCCTCCAGGCCCTCGGCCAGTCCCGCGATCGCTTTCGGCTGGTCGGCGGTCGGCGTGTAGGCAGAGTTCAGCTTGAATTCGGGCATCGAGTCACCTTAGCGAGGCGACCCGATCTCGCAGTTCAGTAAACGGAGCGGTTTTGCCACTGAAGCTCGCTGTCTGTAGAGGCCTTGTCGACAGTGACAGAGGATTCCCCCCATGCAACCACGCGAACGCTTCGCCATCAACCTCCGCAAAGCGCGGAAGAACGCTCAAATTTCCCAGGAGGAGCTGGGCTTCCGCTGCGACCTACATCGAACGGAGATCTCTCTGCTCGAGCGCGGGCAGCGTGAGCCGCGCCTCGGCACGCTCGTAAAGCTCGCATGTGCGCTTCAGGTGGCGCCCGAAGAGCTCTGCACCGGCATGACCTGGAACGTCAAATCCCAGCGCTTCCAGTTCAAGAAATAGGGGGAAGACGAGCCCCCACCCTGGCTACCGCAAAACCTGTTCGAGCAGACCCTGAGCCGGCCCCAGGAACGACTGGACGTTGTTGAGCAGGGAACGGGCATCGTGGATCAGTTCGATCGCTTGATCGATCGAAATGCGCTTCAGCGTTGCTCGCAGTGGCTCGCCCAGGAACGGACTCAACACACCGGCTTCCTCGGCATCGTCGACTGCCCGCAGCAGTCCGGCCCGAATGGCGCGGGCGAGCTCGGCGTCACCGATCCCGTACTGGCGCGTGAAGCGTTCGCGGGACTGCGGCGTGGCAAGCGCGCGAGCCAGCCTCTCCCTCGAGACGCCGAGCTCACAGGCCGCGCCGTCGAGAGCCGAAAGCGAGAACTGCTCCGCGATTTCTTCGATTCCGTGCGGATTGCGCCAGGGGCGGTGCTTGCAGGGGTCCTGCACCTTGGCCGGGGCGTAAGAGGAGCCACCGGCGATCAGGTAGGCGCTCACCAGGGCCAGCGACACAACGATCGCGGCAACGACCAGGATGGTGCCCCGCCGGCCCGCGTCAGCCGATGCGCCCTGCGGTTTCATCGCCCGACCGTTCGCGTCGTCATGGCATCACCGTCCGCGCCCGGACCTTCCGGCACTTCACAGGTCCACCCTTCTGGCGAGGCCGATCGGCACAAGCGCCAGCAGCCCGAGCAGAGCTCCAAGACCAAACGAGGGGCTGAAAGCGTGGGTGGCGCCGCGATTGAGTTGATCCTGCAGTTCGCTGCGCAACTGCAGGACCGCGATCCGTTCCACGGGGTCCGCCGGCAGCGGCTCGAACGCCGGCCCGATCGTCGGTACGCGACCCCGCTCACTTTCGAGGCGCTGGTTGATCCGCTGTGACAACTCCAGCTTGACCAGCGGCCTGACCCGAGAATCCAGAACGACCGCCGTGCCGGCGTTGATCGCGTCACGGCGTTGCTGGGCGATGTCGGCGGTGAAGATGGGGGTCAGGATCAGGAGCCCGACGGCAACCCCGGCATGGCGAGCGGAAATGGTCCAGCCGCCGTGGATCGCCTGGGGAGCCCGCCCGCTCAATGCCGTCTCGGTCAGAGCTGAAAGGACAAGCGAAAGGCCGATCCCGACGAGGATCTGCGGAGGGACGGTCAAGCCGACCGACGCTTCCGGCAGCAACGCCAAAGCACCCAGCCCACCGGAAACGAGAATCGCCCCAGCCGCGGCGCGCGAGCGAGCGCTTGGCACGGACGGTCCCAGCCGCGCGCCGAGCAAGGCCGAGAGCGGCATCACGGTCACGACCACCGCGGCGCCGATTGGGCTCAACCGCCAACCCTCGATCAGGAGGAGGACGAGCAGGAACAGTGCCGCCGCAATCGCCGCGGAGACCAGCATCAGCGCCAGGTTCGCGAGCACATGTGGGCGCCCGGTGCGGCGCAACTCCGTGGGAATGACCCCGGTCGCCGCCTCATGCCTTGCCACGGCAAGTATCGGCACCCCCGCGGCGATTGCCAGCGGCACCTGGACGAAGAAGATCGACTGCCAGGAGACCAGCTCGGTCAGCAGGCCACCGATCGCGGGGCCCAGCGCCGCACCCGTCGCACCCGCAATCGCCCAGACGGTGGCGGCCCGGCGCTCCGATCCAACGGTCGCCGGAAGCAACTCGAGGACAGCGGTCACCGCGGCGGCACCGCCGAGCGCCTGCACACAGCGTGCGGCGATCAGGGTGCTGAGCTCCGACGAGGCACCGCAGGCAAGGCCGGCACCGGCAAAGACCGCGAGCCCGATCGCAGCGGTACGGCCCGGACCCACCCGGCGCGCAAGATGGGCAGCGGGCACCGCGGCAACGGCCATCACCAGGTTGAACGAGACGAGCACCCAGGTGACCCCGGCGACACCGGTATCGAGCTCGCGGTAGATCTGCGGCAGGGCCAGGACGACAATCGACGAGTCGGCAAGGACCAGGCCGACGGCAAGTGCCAGAGCCGCAAGACGTGGGCGTGGCCGGGCGGTCAGTACCCCAGCTCCTTCGCGTACTCGTCCCGGTAGGCGCGTTGCTTGTCGAGAACCTCGGCTACATAGCCGCGGGTCTCCGCGAGGGGGATGTCTTCCACGGTCAAATCAGCTCCACCCCAGCTGTCGACCTGCGTTGGCCCAGCGTTGTAGGCGGCCAGGGCCGCCACCTCATTGCCGCGATATCGGTCGAGCAGCTCATGCAGATAGAAGGTCCCATACCGGATGTTGATATCGGGATCGGAGAGATCGGCAACCCTGAATGTGGTGCCGCCACTTAGCCTCTCGATTTCGTTGGCCGTCGTCGGCGTGATCTGCATCAGGCCGCGAGCGCCGGCATGCGACGTTTGGTCGCGGAAACGAGACTCGGCGTAGATCACGGCGGCGATCAGCGACGCATCGACGCCCTTGTCCGCCGCCTGCTGACGAATGATGTCCTCGTGGTGAAGCGGCAGGGTCAGCTCCTGGATCACGTGGCCGAACTTACCCACCAGCCCCAGGGCGATCGCAACCGCGACCAGGGCCGCTGCGCCGGCGAGCAGGCGTCGGCGCCGAACCTGGCGCCTCATCACGAAATCTCGCGCTTCGCCCGCTCCCAGCGGAGCCTGAGGCGATCCACCCTTGCCCCCACCTGGCTCATCGGCGCAGCTTCTCGATGAGGCCGGACAGCTCTCGCTCGAGGTCCTCGACATCGCCGTCATTCTCGACCACGTGACCCGCGCGAGAAGCCTTCTCCGCCTGGGGCAACTGCCGTGCCTCGCGCTCTCCCACCAGCGCATGGCCGCGCGCCTCGGCCCGGGCGCGGCGCACCGGCTCCGACGCAACGACCGCGACCGTCGCGTCGAAGATCCCATCCATTCC
>JBAVGD010000036.1:0-3257 GCA_049684635.1 Solirubrobacterales bacterium
GGTCCGCGGGCGGTCGTGACGACCGCGAGCTACGAGGCGCGCAAGCTCGCCGGAATCCATTCCGCGATGCCGGCGGCAATCGCACGGCGCCGGTTGCCCAACGCCATCTACATCCGCCCCGACTTTGCCGCATATAGAGAAGCGTCTTCCGAGGTGATGGCGATCCTCCGGCGCCACGTCGATACGGTCGAGGTGGTTGGACTCGACGAGGCCTACCTCGATCTGACCGACCTCTTCGCGCCGAAGGCGACGATGCGGCGGATCTCGACGGAGATCCGCGAGGGAACGAGCCTGACTTGCTCGATCGGAATCTCGGAGAACCGCCTGCTCGCAAAGATCGGGAGCGAGCTCGGCAAGCCGGCCGGGCTCGCGGTCCTGACGCGCGAGGAAGCGCTCGAGCGCTTCGCGGACGAGCCACCCGGGCTGATTCCCGGAATCGGACCGAAGAAGGTGCTCAAGCTGCAGGCAATGGGCATCCGTTCGATCGCCGAGCTGCGGCAGCACGACGGCGCCGGCCTCGAAGACTCCTTCGGCAATCGGATGGGCGCCTGGCTTCAGGCTCGGGCCCGCTTCGAAGATGAGACACCCATTGCCGCCGTCCGCGAGACGAAGTCGCAATCGGCAGAGATCACCTTCGACCTCGATCTGGCCGACCCGGCGGAGATGGCCGCCTCGGTTTCCTCGCTGTCCGAGGAGCTCTGCCGGCGCCTGCGAGCCCGAGGCCTGGAGGGACGCACGATCGGTCTCAAGATACGCCTCTCCGATTGGACCAACGCAACCCGATCGCAAACGGTCGAGCAGCCGACCAACGATCCGGCGGTGGTGACTCCGGTTGCGCTTGAATTGCTGCGGGCCTACGCGCCGCCAAGACCGGTGCGGCTGCTCGGAGTGCGGGTTGCCGGCTTTGCACGCGAGGTGGCGTCCCAGGCTCCCCCGATGGAGGCCCAATTGCGTCTCGCCGGCCTGGATTGACCGCGGCCGAGCGTCTGCGAAGATGGTGCCGTGAGTGAGGATCGCCTGACCGGACTCGATGCCTCGTTCCTCCACATGGAGCGAGCGGGTGCCCACATGCACGTCGCCTCGACGATCCTCTTCAACGGCCCTCCGCCCACGCACGTGGAGTTCCGCGACCACATCGAGTCGCGGCTGCACCTGGTGCCGCGCTTCCGGCAGAAGCTGCGTTTCGTTCCCTTTGGGCAGGGCCGCCCGGTCTGGGTTGACGACCCGTTTCTCAACCTCAACTACCACGTGAGGCGCACCGCGCTGCCCGCTCCCGGGTCGGAGGAGCAGCTGCGCAACCTTGCGGCTCGCATCTTCTCCCAGCAGCTGGATCGCACGAAGCCACTCTGGGAGCTATGGCTCATCGAGGGCTTGGAAGGCGACCGGTTCGCGATCATCGGCAAGAGCCACCACGCGCTCGTCGACGGCATCTCAGGCGTCGATATCACGACGGTTCTCTTCGACGTCGACGAGCACCCGGCGTCCTCACCGGTGCGCCCCCCGAAGTGGGCTCCGCGACCCGAACCGACTGACCTGGAACTGCTGCGCACCGCACTGCACGAGCGGGCAACGAGCCCACGTGAGATCGCTCGCGGGGTACGAGCGGCATTCCGTGGCCCGCGGCAGATCCTGCGGGGCCTCGGGGCCACCCGCAAGTTTCTCGAGGTCGGCATGGCCGCCCCTCAGACCCCCTTCAACGTCGATATCGGTCCGCACCGGCGGATTGCTTTCGTCCGTACCGATCTCGGCGATCTCAAGCGGGTCAAGAACAAGCATGGCGGCACGGTCAACGACGTCGTGCTGGCGGTGGTCAGCGGAGCACTCGGCAGCTACCTGCGAGCGCGGGGCCACGACACGGAGGGACTGGAGATGCGAGCCATGGTCCCGGTGAGCGTCAGGGCCGAGGAAGAACGCGGTGCACTGGGCAACCGGATCACGGCGATGATGGCGCCCCTCCCGGTCTGGTGCGAAGACCCCGTCGAGCGCCTGCATCTCGTCACCGAGACGATGGGTGACCTGAAGGGCTCGGGACAGGCGGTTGGCGCCGAAATCCTGACCAAGCTCACAGACTTCGCTCCGCCGACGATCGCCTCCCAGGCTGCGCGCCTGCAGCCGGCCCAGCGCTTCTTCAACCTTGTTGTGACGAACGTCCCAGGCCCGCAGTTTCCGCTCTACCTGCTGGGACGGGAAATGCAGGCGATCTTCCCGCTGGTGCCGCTGGCGCGTCGGCAGGCACTCTGCGTCGGCATCATGTCCTACAACGGGCAGGTCGATTTCGGCCTGGTCGGGGACTACGACGCGATGGCGGATCTCGAGAGCTTTGGACTCGATATCGAGGGAGCCGTCAAGGAGATGGTCAGTACCGTGCCCGCGGGGTCGCGTCAGAAATCTCAGCGCACGACGCGCGCGCGGACGCGGAACGGAACGGTGTCGGTTAAGTAGTTCCAGTCCAGGCTGCGAAAGCTGAAACCGCTGGCACTGGTGTCGGCGTTGACCAGCACCGCGGTGACGCGCGCGAACCGCCCCGGGTCGGCGAGCCGGACAGACATCGGACCGCCGTTCGGTTTGAAGTTGAGCCTGGATACGACGCGCCCTCGCCGCTCGCCGCCAATCCGCCCGACGAGGGCGACCGCGGTTGAGACACCGGCTGGAGCAAGCGCGCTGATGACGACGGCGCGGCTGTCTCCGGCGTGGACGCGCAGCAGCTCGAAGGTCGCATGGTTGAGCTGCCGGCGCAAGGGCTGCCCGTCGGAAGGCAGGTTCGCCTGTCGTGGGACGTCCGGATAGAGCGGGCCCTCCCGGAAGACCGTCCCGGTGCGCCACTCCGCGGTGTCGCGGGCAAAGCGAGAAAAGTCGAGATCGAAATCCGAACGGCCCGCGGCGCGAATCGCCGATTCGTAGGCCGACACCGAGAAGCCGGCGGGTTTCGTGTGCGCCGCGCGCGCCCAGGCTTCCCGGATGATCCCCCGTCCATAGCGATGTGAGAGCCAGTCGTTCCAGACGGCCGATCCGTACTCCCGAGCCGAGTTGGCGGTCAGCGGCGTGTCGAAGGACTTGACCCAGCGCCGCACGTATCGCAGGTAGTCGTCCACCCCGTTATAGACCTGATCCTCCATCCAAACAGCGGTCGACTCGGTGAACCAGGGGTCCTCGTAGGCGTCATATCCCATTTGAAGGATGTGGTTGTACTCGTGCGCAAAGGTGACCTCGAGGTCGTCCAGTTGCGTGGTACCGGGGTACTCGAAGGGGTCGTAATC
>JBAVGD010000037.1:0-14926 GCA_049684635.1 Solirubrobacterales bacterium
GTTCTGGGGTCGGCCCAGGCGACGCACGCTGGGGGTCTGGATCCACCAGTGCGGTTCGGTCGCGGAGGCGCAGGCGGCGCACGTCGCCGGCGCCGATGCGGTGATCGTGCAGGGCGTCGAGGCGGGCGGGCACGTGCGGGGCACAAGACCGGGGCTGGAGCTGCTCGAGGACGTCCGTGGGGCTTTGCCGGCGGGCTACCCGTTGCTCCTGGCCGGAGGGATCGCGGACCGGGGCGACGTTAAGCGTGCGCTGGATGCCGGGGCGAGCGGCGCGGTCGCCGGTACTCGCTTTCTCCTTTCTCAGGAGAGCCGGGCCCATCCGGGCTACACGCGGCGCCTGCTGGCCGCCGAGGACACCTTCATCACGGAGCTGTTCGGGGCTGGGTGGCCGGCGCCGCACCGGGTCGTGGCCAACGCCGCGACGGAGCATTGGCTCGGCGCCGACGGCGTGGTCCCGGCGCTCAATCGCCTGCTCAACCGACTCTCGGCACCCGGCGCTCGCTACATGCCGCCGGCGCTGCAGCGCCGCACCGTTCTTGCCCAGCGTCCCGGCAGCCGGCTGCTCTCGCCGCAGACCGTGACGGACGACGGGCCCGACACGATGGTCGACGCCGGTCCGCTCTACGCAGGAGAGACCGTGGCGCGAATCGATGACGTGAGGCCCGCGGCTGAGCTGGTGCTGGCGCTGACCCCCTGATGGGGAGCGCACACGCCTGAGCCAAGCGCCGGCTCTCTGTCGCTCAGCAGCGCCCCGCTGGTTGCTGTGGCCATCCAGGCTGGGTGCCGTCAGCCGCTGAGCAGCTCGTTGAAGCGAAACGCGGCCCGGCTGGCGAAGACGACATTGCCGTTGAGGTGTACGAGGCCGGCGCCGACGAGGTCGCGGACCGCGCGCGATACCGCGTCGCGCCGACCGAAGTCCTCGGTCTCGCCGACCATTTCACGCAGCAGCTCGTCGCGGGTGACCTGAACCGGATGAAGGGTAAGCAGCTGGTAGAGGACCGCCAGCTCGGTTGCCGCGTCTTCGTCGGCGGGGCTTCGAATGTCGTACAGCAGGTCCACGGTTCTTCCTACCCAAGTGGCGCCGCCGTGCGTTCTCTCCCCCCGGAAGCCGGATTGCATCCCACAACTCCGACCCAGTGCGGTTTCTTCGGCGGCCGCGTGACGGGTGTTCAGGCGTCCTCGCGGACGCCGCCCATCTCGCTGAAGACCGCTGTGGGACCGCCGTCACCACGCTGCTCGTCGGCGATGACGTGGGAGACGGCATTGATGAGAGCCAGGTGGGTGAATGCCTGGGGAAAGTTGCCGAGTTGACGGTTGCTGTGGGTGTCGAACTCCTCGGCGTAGAGGTCGAGCCAGCCGGAAGACTCCAGGAGCCGTTCGCAGAGCGTTCGCGCCCGCTCCGCCTCTCCGATCTCCGAAAGTGCGGAGACGAGCCAGAAGGAGCAGATCAGGAAGGTGCCCTCCTCCCCCGTGAGACCGTCGTCGGTCTCGTGCACCAGGTAGCGGCGAACGAGGCCGTGGTCCGTGAGGTCGCCGGCGATCGCCTCGACCGTGTTGCGCACCCGCGGGTCGTCAGGGGGAAGGAAGCGAAGCAGCGGCACCAGCAGGGTGGACGCGTCGAGGACGTCGGTCTCGTAGTGCTGGCGAAAGACCCCGTCGCGCACACCGCGCTCGAGGATCTCCTCACGAATCCGCTCAGCGGTTGCCTCCCACTCGTCCGCGATTTCTTCGAAACCATTGCCCCGCGCCAGGCGCGCCCCGCGGTCCACGGCAACCCAGATCATCAGCTTCGAGGAGACGTAGTGCTGGGGCTCACCCCGGGACTCCCAGATCCCCTGATCTGGGTGAGGCCACGCCTCGATTGCCGCTTCGACCTGGCTGCGAATCAATCCCCGATCGGCCGCCGTGCCGCCGCCACGCAACGCTTTTTCGTGCAGGTAGATCGAATCCAGTAGGGCGCCCCAGACGTCGTTCTGGCGCTGATCGAAGGCGCCGTTGCCAATCCGCACCGGTCGCGCTCCGCCATAGCCACCGAGGTGATCGAGGGTGTGCTCTGTCAGGTCTTTCTCGCCGCGAATCCCATACATGATCTGCAGCTGGGGGTCCCTGCGGCAGACGCTGAGCACGAAGCCCATGAAGTCCCTCGCCTCGTGGTCGAAGCCGAGCGTGTGCAGTGCCCAGAGGCTGAAGGTCGAGTCGCGGATCCAGCTGTAGCGGTAATCCCAGTTGCGTTCTCCCCCTGGAGTCTCTGGGAGGGAGGTGGTTGGAGCGGCGATGATCGCGCCGGTCGGCGCGTAGGTGAGGCCCTTCAGGACGAGGGCCGAGCGCTGCAGGTGGATTCGCCAGGGGTGGTCGGGGAAGTTGCCGTCCCGAAGCCAGGCGCGCCAGAACTCCATCGTCGAGGCCATGCGCTCGCGCGCCTCCGGTGCGCTGCGGGGGCCACCGAGGTCGCCATCTCCCCAGCTGAGTGCGCAGAAGCTCGACTCGTTCTCGCGCAGGCGCACGCGAGCGTGGGCACCGCCCTCCGCCACCGTCAGGTCCATATCGGTCGTCAGCTGAAGCTCGGCGCCGGCACCAAGGGCGACGGCTTCGCCGAGCTCGCCCCCGGTCCACTCGGCGCTCTCGGCTCCGTAGGAGAAGCGCGGCAGGCACTCCATGTCCAGCTCGACGTGCCCGTCTATACAGGTGGCGATCCGCAGCAGCGAATGGTCGGACTCGTGTTCTGTCTCGGGCCTGGACCCGGGCCCTCCTTGCGCCGCCCACTCTCCGATTGTCAGTGCGTCGTGGATCACAACCCAGCCCGTCGGGGTCACCCATGTCGTCTCGATCACCAGCGTTCCGGGCTGATAGCGGCGACTGATCGGAACGACGACCCCGCGCGGAGCGAGCTTGAAGTGACCGGCGCCGCGATCGAGCAGAGCGGCGAAAACGCTGGGGGAGTCGAACCGCGGCACGCAGAGCCACTCAACCGCGCCTTCGAACGACACCAGAGCGCTGGTGTGGCAGTCGGAGAGGAACCCGTAGCTGCCGATCGGCGGGAAGCGGTTATCCGAGCTCAAGGCGGGGCCAAGCTAGCACCGCGGCAGGAGGCGCAACCGGGAGACGCCGCTACGCTGAACGCATGAGCGTGCCCTTCGGTCACGTTGCCGGTGTCTTTGCGCCGCTCGAGGTGATCCCGCTGACCGCGGCCGCGATTCTCTACTGGCACCGCGCGATGGTCCTCTCCTGGGACAGCCGGCCGGTGCCGGTATGGCGGCAGGTGTGCTTTGGGGCCGGGCTGGTGACCATCGCGGTTGCGCTGTTCAGCCCGATCGGGCACATCTCGGAGGAGCTCGTGATCGCCCACATGGGAGAGCACCTCCTGATCGGCGACATCGCGAGCCTGCTTCTCGTCCTTGGGCTGACGCGCTCGCTGCTGCAGCCGATCCTGGCGATCCGCGTCTTCAATCGCCTGCAGGTGCTCACGCACCCGGCTGTCGCCTTTCCGCTCTGGGCCTTCAATCTCTTCCTCTGGCATACGCCGGGCATCTACCAGGCGGCCTACGGCACCGCGCCGATCCATGCGCTCGAGCACACGACCTTCCTCTTCTTCGGGTGCTTGATGTGGATGCCGGTCTTCGGCCCGCTGCCGAAGCCGGACTGGTTCGGCGCCGCGTGGAAGGTCGGTTACGTGATCGCGGTTCGCTTCACGGGCGCGATTCTCGGCAACGTGTTGATGTGGTCGGGAACGATCCTCTATCCCATCTACCGCCCCGGCGAGCGCTACTGGGGGATCGCGCCGCTGACCGACCAGAGCACCGCGGGGGTGCTGATGATGGTCGAGGGGACGTTCCTCGCCCTTGGGGTGCTGGCCTGGGTTTTCCTCGACGTCGCCCGGCAGGGGACCGAAAAGCAACACCTGCTCGATCTGGCGCGTGAACGTGGGGTGCCGCTCGATGAGCGCCGGGCTGAGCGGGCCGTCGCCGCCGGACACGGGGCGCTGCTCGAGGAACGCCTGGTCGGAGGCGACGCGGACCCTGCCGCGCCGCTGCCCGGCAGAGATCCGCGCGCGCCGGCGCTGAACCCGAGCGGAGCTGACAGGCTGCCGAGTCCATGACCAAGGCGATTCCGGGGCTGTTGACCAGGGCAAGAGCGTGGCTCGTGACCGGCCCGGTTGGCCGCGGCCTGTCGTTCGCAATCGATTTTGCGGCTGCGGCCCGCGTCGGGATCGGTCGCTACCGGCGGAGCCGCGCCAATCGATGAGTTCGCACCCCTATGGAAGGGTGCTCAACTCATCAGTCGCGCATCGCAGGATGAGTCCGTGCGCTTAGGACCTATCCCGATAGGGGAATCGCACCTCTGGCTACGGCCCAGGACCGGCGCGGATTCGGCCTCGTCGCGAATCCCACATGGCGCTGCCATGCGGAATCCGCACCGTGACCGCCCCGCTTGGTCCTGAACCGTCCCAGGGGCACGCCCCTATCGGGATAGGTCCTTATGCGATGCTCGACTCAGCGGTCGAGCATCGAAGGGGATTCCGGATCATCTAGGGTCCGGCGCCGATGCAAACGACCGTTACAGAGCTGCCTGACTCGCGCGTCAGCGTCGAGGTCGAGGTTCCGGCTGCCGACGTCGACCGCAGCGTTCAGCGTGCCGCTCGCTCCCTCGCCCGGGATATGCGCATGCCCGGATTTCGCAAGGGCAAGGCGCCTCCGGCGCTTGTGATGCAACGCGTCGGCTACGGCGCGGTGCTGGAGGACGCGATTCGCGAGGGGTTGCCGGAGTGGTACGAAAAGGCCCTGCTCAGCTCCGCGATCAGCCCGATTGGGGATCCCAGCATCAAAATCGTTTCCACCCCGGATAATCAGGGCGAGCCACTCGCCTTCAGCTTTGAGGTATGGGTCAGGCCGAAAGCCAGCCTGGGCGACTACAAAGGGCTCGAGGTGGCGCGTGCTGAGCCCGAGCCGCCGGATGACGTCATCGATCGGGAGATCGGGAGGGTTCGCGAAAGCTTCGCCCGGCTCGAGCCGGTGGATCGGGCAGCCGCAGACGGCGACGTTCTCGTGGTCGATTTCGAGGGCCTGGTCGACGAGAAGGCCTTCGAGGGCGGCAAGGCAAGCGATTACCTCCTAGAGCTCGGTGGCGGCCAGTTCATCGAAGGGTTCGAGGAGCAGCTGGCCGGCGCAAGCGCGGGGGAGAGCCGGCAGGTGAAGGTCAAGTTCCCTGAGGAATATCGAGCTGAAGAGCTCGCCGGCAAAGACGCGGTGTTCGAGGTCGACATCAAAGAGGTGCGGGAGAAGGTGTTGCCCGCCCTCGACGATGACTTCGCCTCCGAGGCTTCTGAGTTCGACACCCTGGACGAGCTCCGGGCGGACATACGCGAGCGCGTGCTTGAGGTGATGGGGGAGCAGGCAGAGAAAGACTTCCGGATGGCGGCGATCGACGCCGCCGCGGATGCCGCCACGCTCGAGTTGCCTGATGAGCTTGTCACCGCCCGCGCGGCGGAGCACTGGGAGCGAGTCGAGCGGCAGCTCGCCGGGCAAGGCATGAACCCGGACGCCTACCTGCAGATGCAGGGGAAATCGCGCGCCGACGTGATCGAGGAGTCAAAGGAGGACGTCGAAGCCGAGTTCAAGCGCGAGGCGGTCCTGGCGGCGATTGCCGAGGCGGAGGGGATCGAGGCCTCCGCGGAGGAGATGGTCGAGGCGCTCGCCCACGCCGCCGAGCACGAGCGGACGACACCGGAGAAGCTGCTGAAGCGGTTGCGGGAGAACGGGCGCGACGCGATGGTCGCCGAGGACATCCGCATTCGCAAGGCGATCGACCTCATCGCCGAGTCGGCAAAGCCAATCCCACTCGAGCAGGCTGCGGCGCGCGAGCAGATCTGGACGCCGGAGAAGGAGAAGAAAGAGGCCGGCTCTCTTTGGACGCCCGACTCGGAGTGACGCGGCGGCCATGAAGGACGCTACCGTCACGTCGATGAGGCAGCCCGCCTTGACGCCAGGGCATGAGATGTTCGGGAGAGAGTTGGGAGACTGATGGCGTTCACGTTCAAGGACATCAAGCCAAGCGATTTGCCGGTGACGCTGCGGGGCTTTCGCACTGACAACGGCGAGAAGGTTTGGGAAGAGGTCATCACCGAACTGCCGATTGTCCTCGAGGTTCCTCCGCTGGCGAAGGAACACGGGTGCCCGGTCCGGATGACTCTGGAAAGCGGTGACGGCACCATCGTTGAGGCTGAGCCGTGAGCCGGTTTGAGGTTGACACCGAAGGATTGAGCTTTCGGGTGTGGCAGGGTGCCGACGCCGTTCCAGCTGGATGACCGGTGCCCTCCGACGAGCACGTATGACGCCTTCTATAGAGTGCGCACGATGAGCCCTCTGGTTCCAATGGTCGTCGAGCAGACCTCGCGGGGCGAGCGCGCGTTCGACATCTATTCGCGCCTGCTTGGCGAGCGCATCATCTTCCTGGGAACGGCGGTAAACGACGAAATCGCCAACCTGATCGTCGCCCAGCTGCTGCACCTGGAGTCCGAGGACCCCGACAAGGACATCAGCCTCTACGTCAACTCGCCGGGCGGAGAAGTCTATGCGGGCCTGGCGATCTACGACACGATGCAGTTCATCAAGCCCGATGTGCAGACGATCTGCGTCGGGATCGCGATGAGCATGGGTGCGCTGCTGCTTGCGGGAGGGGCCGCGGGAAAGCGGATGTCGCTGCCCAACTCGAAAATCCTCATCCACCAGGTGTCGGCGGGCTTCCAGGGCCAGGCGACGGACATCGAGATCCACGCCAACGAGATCATCCAGACTCGCCGGCGCCTCGACGAGATCATCGCCAAGCACACAGGCCAGCCCTTCGAGAAGGTCACCAAAGATACCGATCGCGATTACTTCATGAGCGCGGAGGAGGCGAAGGAGTACAACATCGTCGACCGCGTCATCGAACATCACTGAAGCGCGTATTTCTCCTCGCCCTTTCTCTGCTCCCGGCGCTCGCCGCTCCGGCGGCCGCCAAGCTCGTCGCTCCCGACGGCGCCGTCCGTTACTACGACCACGTCTTTCCGGTGCAGGGGACGCATGGGACGCGGGGGCCGATCGGTGAATACGGCGCGCCCCGCAGCGGTGGGCGCCGGCATGAAGGCTTCGACATCGTGGCGGCCTGCGGCACGCCGCTGGTCGCTGTGCGAGGCGGCAAGGTGCTCGGCGCCGGTTACGACCCGGTCCTCTACGGCAACTACCTGCTGATCCACGGCGAAGGGGAGCAACGAAGCTACTTCTACGCGCACTTGCGCCGTCCCTCGCCGTTTCATCGCGGCGCCACCGTCTGGACCGGAGAGCGAGTCGGCGCCGTGGGCGAGACCGGTAACGCCCGGACGGTCGGCTGCCACCTCCATTTCGAGATCCACGTTCACGGCCACCCGATCGACCCCGAGCCCATCCTCCGTCGCTGGGATCGCTACAGCTGATTCCCATCGCCGGCCGCAACGCGTTTGGCACCCGTATGCATGGGGAACGCATCGCGACGAGGCGCAAGCGGGCAGTCAGAGGAAGGGACCCAGCCGGCAGCGAAGTAAACGAGCGAACCGACAGAGCCGGCTTGTTGCTCCGTTTAAGCTTTTTGAGGCGCGACGCCGGTAGGCAGCTACCGTCCCGCAAGGAGGGATCCCCCTGGCACGTCCCACAGACTCGAACGAGCAGCTCCTCTGTAGTTTCTGCGGCAAGTCGCAGCGCCAGGTCAAGAAGCTGATTGCCGGCCCGGGCGTTTACATCTGCGACGAGTGCATCGATCTCTGCAACGAGATCATCGATGAGGAGCTGGCGCCGACGTCAGCCGCGATCGAGCTGGAGAACTTGCCGAAGCCGCGCGAGATCCACCAGGTCCTGCAGGAGTACGTCGTCGGCCAGGAGGCCGCCAAGCGGACGCTCTCCGTCGCCGTCTACAACCACTACAAGCGGGTTCAGATGGCGCAGACCGAGGACTCCGACGTCGAGCTGCAGAAGTCCAACATCCTGCTGCTCGGCCCGACCGGCTGCGGCAAGACGCTTCTGGCCCAGACCCTGGCTCGGATCCTCAACGTTCCCTTCGCGATTGCCGACGCCACCGCGCTGACCGAGGCGGGTTACGTCGGCGAGGACGTCGAGAACATCCTCCTCAAGCTGATCCAGACCGCGGACTACGACGTCAAGAAGGCGGAGACGGGGATCATCTACATCGACGAGATCGACAAGATCGCGCGCAAAGCCGACAACCCGTCGATCACCCGCGACGTCTCCGGCGAAGGCGTGCAGCAGGCGCTGCTGAAGATCCTCGAGGGCACCACAGCTTCCGTTCCCCCGCAGGGAGGCCGCAAGCATCCTCACCAGGAGTTCCTGACGATCGACACCACGAACATCCTCTTCGTCTGCGGTGGCTCGTTCGCCGAACTGGACAAGGTAATCGAGCGCCGGGTGGGAGACCGCGGCGTCGGCTTCGGCGCAGCGATCTCCTCGCGCGAACACAAGGACACGGGGGAGTGGTTCGAGAAGGTGCTGCCGGAGGACCTGATCGAATACGGGTTGATCCCCGAGTTCATCGGCCGGCTACCAGTCGTCGCCGCGATCCATCAGCTGACGCGCGACGATCTGGTCACGATCCTCACCGAGCCCCGCCACGCGCTCACCCGCCAGTTCCAGCGCTTCTTCGAGTTCGACGACATCGAGCTTGTCTTCGCGGAGGACAGCCTGGAGGCGATCGCCGACAAAGCGCTGGAGCGCGAAACCGGCGCCCGCGGTCTGCGCTCGATCCTTGAGGAGACCCTGCTCGACGTCCAGTTCGAGTTGCCCTCGCGGCGCGACGTCACCAAGTGCGTTGTCACGAGGGAGACGATCGCTCAGGGCCGCCGGCCGACGCTGGTGACCGAGGCTGCGCCGCAGGACATCGGCGAGGCTGACGACGAGTTGAGCGAGGAATCTGCGTAGAGCTGTCGGAGGCAGACGGTGCCCTCCCCCGGAGGCCGTTGCGCAGCAGGTCGTCTCATTCGATTTGGGGGTTGGCCCTTGAGCCTCCGGGGGAGGGCACCGTCGCCCTCACGTAGCGGTACGGCAGGGGGAGGGCACCGTTTCGCTCGCATAGCGGTACGGCAAGGGGGAGGGCACCGTCTCGCTCGCATAGCGGTACGGCAGGGGGAGGACCGTCTGCCTCGCGTAGCGGTACGGCATCTAGACTCGCGGCGATGAGCGCCGCTGATCGGAAGAAGCTCGAGCAGACCACGCGGTATGACCCCGCCGAGGTCGAGCAGCGCATCTTCGGCGAGTGGCTGGAGGGCGGCTACTTCCATCCGCCCGCCGAGGGAACGCCGGCCGACAACTTCTCGGTTGCGATCCCGCCCCCAAACGTGACCGGCGTCCTCCACATGGGCCACGCCGTGAACGGCGCGATGCAGGATGCGGTGGTCCGGATGAACCGCATGCGCGGCCGCAACACGCTCTGGCTGCTCGGCACTGACCATGCGGGGATCGCAACCCAAGCCGTACTCGAGAAAGTGCTGGTGGAAGAGGGGACCTCGCGGCTGGAGCTGGGCCGGGACGCGTTCGTTGAGCGGATCTGGGAGTGGAAAGAGGACTACGGGTCGCGGATCGTCGAGCAGTACATGCGGCTTGGCGCCTCGTGCGACTACGAACGCCAGCGCTTCACGCTCGACGACGGGTACGTGCGGGCCGTATACCGCGTCTTCAAGCAGCTCTTCGACAGGGGCTACATCTACCGCGACAACTACATGGTCAACTGGGACCCGGGCTCGCATTCGGCGATCTCCGATCTCGAGGTGGAGAACCGGGAGGTTGAGGACACCCTCTACTCGATCGACTATCCCATCGAGGGAACGGACCGGGTGCTCACCGTGGCGACGGTGCGCCCGGAGACGATGCTTGCCGACACCGCGGTGGCGGTCAATCCAACGGATGAGCGCTACGCCGATCTGGTCGGCAAGCACTGCATCCTGCCGCTGGTGGAGCGGCGCCTGCCGATCATCGCCGACGAGCATGTCGACCCGGAGTTCGGCACGGGGGCTCTCAAGATCACCCCCGGCCACGATCCCAACGACTTCGAGATCGGGCGCAAGCACGGCCTGCCCGAGATCGGCGTGATCGGCCCCGACGGGCGGATGACGAAGGAGGCCGGGACGCGGTTCGCGGGCCTCAGCGCGGCGGAGGCGCAGGAGGCCGTGGTCGCCGCGCTTCGCGAGGAAGGAAGGCTCCGCGACGAAGAGCCCTACACCCACTCGGTGCCGTTCTCGCACCGCTCCGGCGAGCGGATCGAGCCGCTCATCTCGTTGCAGTGGTTCTGTCGCATGGACGAGCTGGCGAGACCGGCGATCGAAGCGGTTGAAAGGGATGAGGTGCGGATAACTCCAGCCCAGTGGAAGCGCGTCTGCCTGGACTGGATGGCCGAGATCCGCCCCTGGTGCATCTCCCGCCAGCTCTGGTGGGGGCACCGTATCCCGGTCTGGTACTGCGACGCCTGCGAGGAAACGATCGTTGCCGAGGAACGCCCCGAGACCTGTGGCGCCTGCAACGACGAGCTGCGCCAGGACGAGGATGTGCTCGATACCTGGTTCAGCTCGGCGCTGTGGCCGTTTGCGACGCTCGGCTGGCCGGATGACACACCGGAGCTGCGCGCCTTCTATCCGACCGATTTTCTGACCACGGCGCGAGACATCCTCTTCCTCTGGGTGTCGCGGATGATCATGTCGGGGCTCGAGTTCACCGGCGAGGTCCCGTTCGGGGACGTTTACGTGCACTCGGTCATCCAGGCTCGCGACGGCAGGCGGATGTCGAAGAGCCTTGGCACCGGCATCGATCCCCTGGAGGAGATAGACGAGCATGGGGCCGATGCCCTGCGCTTCGGTCTGCTGGCGATGTCCTCTACCCAGGATGTCCGCTACTCCGACGCCAAGGTTCAGCAGGGGCGTGACCTCGCCAACAAGCTCTGGAACGCGAGCCGGCTGATATTGCTGAATGCCGCCGCGGTCGAGCCGGCCCCGCGAGCGGCCTGCGTCGAGGACCGCTGGATTCTCTCGAAGCTGGAGCGCACGATCGCCTCGGTGACTACGAAGCTCGACGAGTTCGACTTCGCCCATGCCGCACAGGAGGCGTATTCGTTCTTCTGGTCCGAGCTCTGCGACTGGTACCTGGAGATCGTCAAGCCCCGCCTTTACCAGGAAGAGGAGGAGGTCTCCGCGACGCTGCTCTGGGTCCTGGAACGGATGCTTGCTCTGCTGCACCCGATCATGCCGTTCGTTACGGAGGAGATCTGGTCCTACCACCCGGCTCGCCAGGGCCACCTCGTCGTCCATCCCTTCCCAGCGGCGGACGAGGCAATGATGGACGCCGAGGCTGAGGCCGAGGTGCAGGCGGGAATCGAGCTGACGCGCCGGCTGCGCGCCTGGCGCGAGCTGGTGGACGCGCCTGTCGCAACCGTCCTTCCCGCGCGCGCCGAAGGCATCGAACCGCGGGAGTTCGTCGGCCGTCTGGCCCGTTTCGAGTTCGCGGAAGATGGCGGGGAGCCTGTGGCTTCGGTCGGGCCGGTCAAGGTGCTCGCGTCCGCGGAGATCGACGGCGGTGCGGTGCGGGCGCGCCTCGATGCCCGCCGTGAGGAGCTGTGCGGTGAGGTGGCGCGCGCCGAGGACAAGCTCGCCAACGACCGATTCGTGAGCAAGGCTCCCCCCGAGGTCGTCGAGGAGGAGCGAGAGAAGCTCGAGCGTTATCGAGCCGAACTGGAGGAGCTCGCCGAATAGACCCCGAGGCCTACCTCGACTCACTTGAGCCGATTGGCTGGAGTCTCGGACTGGAGCGAATGCACCGGCTGACCACGCTGCTCGGGCTGCCACAGCACCGCTTCGCTTCGATTCACGTAGTCGGCACAAACGGCAAGTCGTCGGCGACGCGGATGACGGCTGCGCTGCTCGAAGCACACGGCCGCAGCGTCGGTGCATGCATTTCGCCGCACCCGTCGCGCTGGGCGGAACGGGTGCTGATCGGACGGGAGGAGATCGGCACCGTCGAGTTCGGCGCGGCGGTCGAACGCGCCGCCGAGGCCGCGGACGTTGTCAACCGCACGTTGAGGGGAGGGGAAGCGGTCACCCAGTTCGAGCTTGCGACCGCGGCGGCCTTCGTGGCCCTGGCCGCGGCTGGTGTAGAGGTCGCGGTGATCGAGGCGGGGCTGGGGGGCAGGCTCGACGCGACCAACGTCATCCAATCCCAGATCACGGTTCTGACCTCGATCGGTCTTGACCACACCGAGTGGCTGGGCGATACCGAGATGGAGATCGCGGCGGAGAAGCTCGCGGTGTTGCGCGATCAGTCGACCCTTGTCCTCGGCCGGGTTCCCGCCGCGGTCGGCGAGCTGGCCGAGCGGACGGCGCGGGAACACGGAGCAAAGGTCGTGGTTGCGCCCGAAGACCCAGGCCCAGAGGTCCGGTTGCTGGCTTCAGGGCCCTTCCAGCGGCGGAACTTTGCGCTTGCCTGCGCCGCCGCCGAGGCCTTCCTGGGGGCGCTCGATTCTGCCCGGGTGGCGGCGGTCGGCGCGAGCCTTGCGATTCCCGGGCGGCTCGAGCGCATCGCCAAGCGGCCGCCGGTCTACATCGACGTCGCCCACAACGTCGATGGAGCGGTGGCTCTGGCGGAGGCATTGCCGGAGGTAGCCGCCGGACGGCCCGTGGTCGCGTGCCTCGCGATCCTTGGCGACAAGGATGCGGCGGGGATGATCGCCGCGCTGGCGCCGGCTCTTGACCGCGTCGTTTGCAGCGAGCTCCCGGCGGAAGCTGTCGAGAAGCGGGGGCTGCCAGGGGCGTGCTCGCATCCCGCCGCCGAGCTGGCAAGGGCATGCGAAGCGGCCGGTATTGCGGCTGAGATCGAGGCCGATCTACCTGCCGCGATACGCCGGGGCCGCGAGCTGGCGGGGATGGCGCCGGACGGCATCCTCATCGTCACCGGCTCGCACTACCTGCTCGAACCGGCCCGCGCTGCGCTCCGACTGTGCGAGGATTAGAGGGTGGAACGGGGCGCAGGATCTGAACTGCTCTCGATGATGGCGCTGGTCGCCGCGGTTGTCGCCGCCGTGATCCTGATCTTCTTCGGCCTTGGCTATCTCTTCGGCAGGCTCTTCCTTTGACAGGGTTCACAAGCAGAGTGGCGAAGTAGACTCCCCGCCCCCTTCGTGGGCTTCCGCCATGGCACCAGCGATCTTCGGCATCAGCAACAACGGCCTCAACCTGGCCGTCAGCCTCATTTTCCTCATGCTCGTCGTTGTCTGGCTGGCGTTGATCGTCTACACGTACCTCGATGCCAGGCGGCGGATCTCGGACCAGTTTCTGGTTGGGTGCGCGACGATCGCCTCTTTCATCCCATTCCTCGGGACGGCCGTGTACGCGATCCTGCGACCACCGGAGTTTCTCGAAGACGCCCACGAGCGCGAGCTGGAGATCCGGGCAGCCGAGCTGCGCGTGCGCCAGCTGAAGGAGCTCTCCTGCCCCAAATGCACCTATCCGATCGAGAAGAGCTACCTGCGCTGTCCTCGTTGCCAGCAGCGCCTCAAGGACCCGTGTCCCGCCTGCGGCAAGCCGGTCGATCCCCGCTGGGCGCTGTGTCCCTACTGCGAGACCGCCTTCCCGGAGCGCCAACGTCAACGCCGCCAGCGCAAGAGCGAGGGTCGCAAGCAGTCGGGCGGTGGCGAGCGGCAGGCACCGACCGAGGGTGAGCGCAGGCCCAAACGCCAGCCGAGTCGCAAGCCAGCCGCCGAGGCGACCGACGCCGAGCGGGCCGACAGCCCCACAAAGAAACCGTCAACCGCGCCGCAACCGCAAAGGAGCGAAAGCCGTGAGTCGCACCCTGATCCTCGTCAAGCCTGATGCGTTCGACCGTGCCCTCAGCGGCGAGGTGATCGCGCGCTTCGAGCGCAAGGGGCTCCGGATAGCGGCGCTGAAGACCCTGGTTGCGAGCGAGGACATAGCTCGCAAGCACTACGCCGAGCACACCGAGAAGCCCTTCTTCGGCGAGCTGGTCGAGTTCATCACCCGGGGAACGCTGGTCGCGATGATCCTGGAGGGCGAGGAGGCGGTTGCCGCAGCCAGGCAGCTGATCGGCGCGACCAACCCCGTCGAGGCGGCGCCCGGTTCGATCCGTGGCGACTTCGCCCTGGAGGTCACCTACAACATGGTCCACGGCTCCGACTCCGACGAGTCGGCCGAGCGCGAGATCGCCATCTGGTTCCCAGAGCTGTCCTGAACGTCGTTCTCGCATCCGGATCGCCACAGCGGCGGGAGATCCTGCAGAAGCTCGGCATCGAGTTCGAGATCGTGGTGCCCGGCGTCGAGGAGCTGGTCGGCGGCGACCCTGAGGCCGAGGTGCTTGAGAACGCCCGCCGAAAGGCGCGGGCCGTGCCAGACGGAACCGAGGCGGATCGTCTCGTCATCGCCTGCGATACCGACGTCGTCCTGGATGGGAGGGCGCTCGGGAAGCCGGCGGATGAGGCTGATGCACGCGACTATCTCGATCGCCTGTCGGGTCGCGCCCACGAAGTGTTGAGTGCTCTTGTCGTGCGAGACGCCGCCGGAGAGCGCAGCGGGATGGAGCGGACCACAGTGGTCTTCAAGCAGCTGGATGACGCCGCCAAGGAGCGCTATGTGCGCTTCGGGGAGTGGCGCGGTCGCTCTGGCGGCTACGCGATCCAAACGCTTGGCTCAACGCTGGTGGCACGCGTCGAGGGGAGCGTATCCAATGTTGTGGGCTTGCCGGTTGGGTTGCTTGCCGGCCTAGCACCCGACCTTCTCGATCGCGGTTGATCCTCCGGCCGGCGCCGGGAGCGTGCTTGTGCCCCGCACCGAAAGGATCTCCTCCTGGTTCTCGAGCAGGATGTCCACGATGTGAGGGTCGAAGTGGCTGCCTCGTCCCTCCCGCAGCAACTCGAG
>JBAVGD010000038.1:0-18378 GCA_049684635.1 Solirubrobacterales bacterium
CCTCAAGGAGGAGGGGCACCGGGGGTTTTCGGTTCGCAACATTCAGTACATGCGTGCATTCGCTGGAGCGTGGGGAGACAGACCAATTGTGCAGCAGGCTGCTGCACAAATTCCCTGGGGCCACAACATGGTCCTCCTCGACAAGCTCAAGGACCCAGCGATTCGGCTCTGGTACGCGGAACGCGCGGCTGTCGAGGGCTGGTCGCGGAACGTCCTCGAACACCAGGTCGCCACGCAGCTCCACCTTCGCCAGGGGAAGGCCACGACGAACTTCGCCGGCACGCTTCCAGCGCCGGACTCCGAGCTTGCCCAGGAGATGCTCCGCGACCCCTACGACCTCTCCTTCCTGCCCGGCGAGCGGATCGCCGAGGAGCGCGACCTCGAAGAGGCGCTGCTCGCCGACATCGTCAAGTTCATGCTCGAGCTGGGCGGCGGGCTGACCTTCGCCGGACGGCACAAACGGCTGGAGGTCGGTGGGGATGAGTTCTTCATCGATCTCCTGTTCTTCCATGTCGATCTGCTGCGCTACGTGGTGGTCGAGCTGAAGATCGGCAAGTTCAAGGCCGAGTACGCGGGCAAGCTGAACTTCTACCTGAACGCCGTCGACGACCAGATCCGCCTACCCCACCACAGGGAGACGATCGGGATCCTGCTCTGCACCGGGCGCAACCGCCAGGTTGTCGAGTATGCCCTGCGCCGCGTCGAGAGCCCGATCGGAGTCTCGACCTACACCGTCGACCGCACCACGCTCACCGAAGAGCTGCCGCCGGAGCTGGAGGAGCGGCTGCCAAGCGTCGAGCAGCTCAGTGCCGGACTCCAGCGGATCGCCGACGAGCGAGCCGAGGAGCTCGCCGCTGCCCTGGACGAATCCCACGACTCCGCGTTGCCGAAGTAGGCGGCGTGCTCGCTTTCTGCCAGGCCGTCAGAGCCCGCGCTGCCCAAGCACGAACGGCACCGTGCGCAGCAGGATCTTGATGTCCAGCCAGAGGGACCAATTCGCTCCGTACAGATAGTCGATCTTGACCATCTCGTTGAGCGGGATGCGGGCGGAGCCGAAGATCTGCCAGAGGCCGGTGACGCCGGGGGGCACCAGCAGCCGGTGGCGCTGATGGCCCTCGATCAGGCAGTCCTCGTTGACGACCAAGGGGCGGGGGCCGACCAGCGCCATGTCGCCGCGCAGGACGTTCAAGAGCTGGGGCAGCTCGTCGAGCGAGGTCCGCCTGAGGAAGCGGCCGACGCGGGTGATTCGTGGGTCGTCCTCGATCTTGAAGAGGCCGCCGCCGGCCTCGTTGCGATTGGCGAGCTCCGCGCGCTGCGCGTCGGCGCCATCGACCATGGTGCGGAACTTGTAGATCTCGAAGACTTCGTCGTTGCGGCCAACCCGTCGCTGGCGGAAGAAGACGGGGCCGCGCGAGTCGAGCTTGATCGCCAGGGCGATCATCGCCATCAGGGGGGCGATCAGCAGCAAGCCGAGCAGGGTGGCGGTGAGGTCGAAGCTGCGCTTGATCATCCATGAGGAGCGGGAGAGGCCGTGACGGCGCACTCCCAGCAGCGTCGCTCCCTCGACTTCGTCGAACTCGTAGGCCGAGCCGACCGCCTCGAAGAGGCGCGGCAGCACGCTGACGCGGACGCCGAGGCGCTTGACGGAGCGGATCGCGTCGAGCAGGCGGTGGTCGTTGTCGCCGCGCCCCGGGGCGATCAGCGCCCGGTCGACGTCGTGCTCGGCGAGCAGGCTCTCGAGCGCGTCGAAGCGGCCCAGCAGGGGCAGCTCGTTGGTGCTGGTGTCGTCGGGGTTGAGCGGGACGCGCCCCACCACATGGGCCTTGGCCCCTTCGCAGCGCTCCAGCTTGGTGGTGAGCCAGTGGGCCGCCTCGGCGTTGCCGAGGATGACGCAGCGCTCCTCGTCCACGAGCGCGCCGGCCAGGGCTCTGGCGAGGCCGCGAAACAGCAGCATCGAGAAGAACAGGAGGCCCCAGAGGACGGCCGCCTGCTCGCGCCCGAAGGTCCCTTCGACGATGTTGGCGCCGGCGAGGAACGCCAGCAGGGTGTAGAGGGTGGCCACGTAGAAGACGGCGGGCGCCTCGTCGAGCGTGCGCTTGTGGAGCAGGTGCTCGTCGCGGTCATACAGCCCCGCCAGCTTGCAGACGGGGATCACCATCGCGATCGCGACCAGCGTCCACAGCCCGAGCGAGTCGTGGCCGAGGACCGGGATGGTGATGACGAAGGCGGCCGCCGCGGCGATTACGTCGGCCGCGCCGAGCAGCCTGCGGTAGACGGCGTCGCGGGAGGCGGAGGCCGCCGTCGAATCGCCCTCCGCGACGCCGTCAGTGTCACGGAGCCGGGCTGGCGCCGCATCGACCCCCGGAAACCGCTGCGAGCGCCAAGTGGTGGCGGCCCGTGCCGACTCGACCGCGCCGGATGGCTCAGTGCCGCTTCGCGCGTCCCCCGGAAGCGTGGCCGATTCTATGTCTAGCGCGTCGTGAGTCGACATGGGCTGCCTGACAAGGAACGCGCCTGGATAGGCCGCCTTGGCACGGATGGGCCGAATTTCCAACTCCGGCGCCGCAGGGAGAAACCGCGCGGGTGGACGTTTCCCCCACCGGCCTGCTCAGTGACTCACCGCCCACCCCGACCGCTGCGCTCCGCCACAGCCGCAGGCCAACCACGAGACTCGGTACCGCCGCAATCCACACGATGAGCGCTATCGCCAAGGCCACGTCCACCCTCGGGGTTGTGTTGAACCGACTCTCCCCCAAGGATCGGACGGCGAAACGCGGTTCGACAGCCCCGCAGCAGAAATTAGTACGAATTTCGCACTCTGCGCAGCTGCGGGAGTCCTACGACGACGCGGTGCAGGCGCTGCCCCACAGCGGCCTGAGAGCGTCAACCATCAGATCGGGCTCGGCGGCGGCGTCCAGATCCGCCAGGTACACGAACACCGCGTGGTCGAGGACCTGCCCCACAGGCACGCGATGCTCGAGCGCCTTACGCTCCAGGGCGACCTCGATCTCCGGATCCACCGGGAGATAGAAGGTGCCCCCCGCATCGTGAGGGGCCGGGGCCTGGCTGCGGAAGAGCGCCGGTATATCCACCGGCGGCCGCCCCGACCTGAGGCGACGGGCGTAATGCAGCAGCGCCGCCTGGACACCGACCCCGACGTCGTTTCGAAAGCGTGTTTCGAGACCAAATCTTGCGAATTTGCCAAGTGCGATTTTCACGACTCTCCGATGCGCGAATAAGAAACTATCCGGCGATGCACAATCTTTTAACGTGAAGTCAAGAATTCGTCCTAACTTGGGCCTCCCTAGCGCGTTCTTCGCCCGATTGCATCGGTGCAATCGCTGTGTTTTCGATGTCGACTTGAGCACGAAGTGGAAATTTGGACGAATATTTAGCATTGACAACCGCTTCGAATCCCCTAATGTCGGTCCTCCTCTCGTAAGCGCAAGCAGCTATTTGCGGGCTTTGCGCGAGAGACACAAGCCCAGGCTTGAAAAGCACGAGGACCCCCGAGAGGAGCCCGGAAGTGCCGCAGGGACCCAGGCAGTCGTCCGACATAGAGAAGAACTCAAGCTCGGCCGAGGAGAAGCGGCCTGACAGCCAGCTGGTCCAGCAGGCCGTGCGCCGGGCCAAGAAGGGCGACATGGAGGCGATGCACTTCCTCTACGTCCGCTACTCGCCCGATGTGCAGCGCTACGTCAACAGCTTCGTGCACGACGAGCACGAGGCCGAAGACATCGCCCAGAACATCTTCGCCAAGCTGATCACGGCGATCGGGAAATATGAGGAACGCGATGTCCCCTTCACCGCCTGGATCCTGCGAGTGTCCCGCAACGCCGCGCTTGACCACATCCGCGCCAGGCGGGCAATCCCCACCGAGGAGGTGAGGGCCACCGACGCCGGTCACAACCAGACGAGCTTCAACCGGGGCCAAGACCTGCGCCAGGCGCTCGAGCAGCTACCCGACGACCAGCGCGAGGTCTTGGTCCTGCGGCACATCGTGGGCCTCTCGCCGCTGGAGATCGCCGATGCGCTCGGCAAGACCGAGAGCTCCGTCCACGGGCTCCACCACCGGGGGCGGCGCACGCTGCGGACAAACCTCGTGGAGCTCGGCGCCGCACCGGTCGTAGCGGCCCGGCCGGCGTAGCAGCGCTGGCCAAACTTTGGCCGGGGCCCTAAGCCAGGGGTTTCTCGGGGGTCCCGTTCTCCTCAGCGACGTCGTTCTCGAGGCCATCGAGAATGCGCTGCGTGGCGCGTCCGGCGTTCACCTCGGCGCCGAAATAAAGCGCCGCGTGGTTGACCATCTGCTCCATTGAGACGCCCTGCCGGCCCGCCTCTTCCTCCAGCGAGCGCCAGAGGTCGTCGTCGATGCTGACCTCCAGCCCGACGCTCTCTCCCGCTCGTCTATCGGACAGAAAGCCGGGGTAACGCCAGCCGGGCCTGCCGGCGTCCCGGTCGCCCAGGTAGCTGCGGATGGCCCTCACCAACCTCGAGGGCACCTGCGCGCCGGCTTCCCCCCGCTCGCCGGCCAGGGCCTCGAAGGCAAATTCGCCCAGCACAACGCGGCGCGTGCCCCTTGCGCTCACGGGGACTCGCTCTCGCCGGCCGAGCTGACGTGGATCAGTGCACTCGCCGAGTGACGGCAGGGCGCCGGAAGCATGCTGGTCACGGAATCCTTTCCACTCCTCCTCGGCGGCGCCCCACGCCTGCCACGAACATCGTATTCGATGGGCGTGCCCGC
This sequence comes from Solirubrobacterales bacterium, assembly GCA_049684635.1. Taxonomy (GTDB): domain Bacteria; phylum Actinomycetota; class Thermoleophilia; order Solirubrobacterales; family 70-9; genus VRUE01. The sequence continues at coordinate 4,742 of JBAVGD010000038.1, forward strand.
CGGGCCCTCCATTCGTCCAATCCATGCCGGCACTTATGTGCAAATCGGCCAGCGACGCTCGGGCCGTCGAGCGGCGGACCGCGACGCCCGCGCGGCGCGGTACGGCGGGTCTCAGCCGGTCGGGGTAATGCGATAGGCGTCGAAGACGGAGTCCACGTTGCGCAGGCGCGAGATGCACTGTTTCAGCTGCTCGGTGTCGCCGACCTCGACGACGAAGCGGTTCTTGACCATCGGATGCTTCGTCATGCAGCTCGCTCCGATGATGTTGATGCCGGCCTCGGCGAAGGTGCGAGAGAGCTCCTCAAGCAGGCGGGTCCGATCGTAGGCGTCGACCTGTAGCTCGACCCGGTAGGAGGCCTCGTTCTCCCCGTCCCAGCTGACATCGACGAACCTTTCCGGTGCCTTCATCAACGCCTTCAGGTTCTTGCAGTCGGTTCGGTGGATCGTGATGCCGCGACCGAGTGACACGTAGCCGGCGATCTCGTCTCCCGGTACCGGTCGGCAGCACTTGGCAAGGCGCACCGCGACGTTGGTCGCTCCCTTGACCCTGATCCCGTAGTTGGAGGCCTCCTTGGTTCGCCGGACCTTGTCCTCGTGGACCCTGGCCAGACCAAGCGGCTCCTCCTCCTCCACCGCCTCGCCGTCCTTCAGCCGCTGCATCAGTTTGTTGGCGACGGCCTTCGTTGAGATCTTGCCCTGGCCAAGCGCGATGTAGAACTCGCTCGCCTTGCGGTAGCCCATCTCGCGAATCACATCCGCGAGCAACGGGGACATCGCGAGCTTTTGCATCGGCAGCCCGCGCTTGCGCAGCGCCTCCTCGAGGCCGTCGCGACCGTGGCGCTCAGCGTCCTCGCGGCGCTCCTGCTTGAACCAGGCCCGGATCTTGTTACGGGCACGACTGGTGCGAACCAGTTTCAGCCAGTCGCGTGAGGGGCCCCGCCTCTGATTGGCGGTCAGAACCTCGACGATGTCGCCGGAGCGCAGCTGGTAGTGCAGCGGCACGATGCTGCCGTTGACCTTGGCCCCGACGCAGCGGTGGCCGACGTCGGTGTGTACGGCATAGGCGAAGTCCAGCGGCGTCGAGCCGGCGGAGAGGTTCTTGACTTCGCCCTTGGGCGTGAAGACGAAAACCTCGTCCTCGAAGAGGTCCTCCTTCAGCGCCTCGAGGAACTCGGCGGGATCCTGCTCCCCCTGTGCCTCGACCAACTGCCTCAGCCAGGTCATCTTCTCGCGCTGGGGATCGCTCGTCGCTCCCTCCTTATAGGCGACGTGCGCGGCGACTCCGTACTCGGCGAGCCTGTGCATGTCACCGGTGCGGATCTGGATCTCGAGCGGCTTGCCTTCGGGCCCGATCACGGTCGTGTGCAGCGCCTGGTACATGTTGGCCTTCGGCATCGCGACGAAGTCCTTGAAGCGCCCGGGCAGCGGCTTCCAGAGCGAGTGGATGACACCGATCGCGCCGTAGCAATCCTTGACCGATCCGACGATCACTCGCATCGCCGTCAGGTCGAAGATCTCGTTGAACTCGCGACCTTTCTTGGTCATCTTCGTGTAGATCGAGTAGAAGTGCTTGGCGCGGCCCGAGATCTCGGCCTCGATACCGACCTTCTTCAACTCGTCCGCAAGGAAGCGGCCCGCGTCGGTCACGTAGACCTCGCGCTCGTTCCGCTGCTGCGCGACCAGCTGTTTTATTTCCTTGTACTTGCGCGGGTGCAACGCGGCGAAGGCGAGGTCCTCGAGCTCCCATTTGATGGCGTGGATACCGAGGCGATGAGCCAGCGGCGCATAGATTTCAAGCGTCTCGCGGGACTTGGCAACCTGCTTTTGCTTCGGCAACGCACCGAGCGTTCGCATGTTGTGCAACCGATCGGCAAGCTTGATGAGGATGACCCGCACATCCGTGGCCATCGCCACCATCATCTTGCGGTAGTTCTCGGCCTGCCGCTCGTCGCGACTCTCGAAGGTCATCCCGGTCAGCTTCGTGACGCCGTCGACGAGCTGCGCGACCTCCTCGCCGAACTCCTCGCGGATCTCGTCGAGGCTGGCGCTCGTGTCCTCAACCGTGTCGTGCAGGAGCGCGGCGCAGAGCGTCTCCGTGTCCAACCTCATACGAGCGCAGATCTGCGCCACGCCAACCGGATGCGTGATGAACTCGTCGCCGGAGCGGCGCAGCTGATCGGCGTGGCGCTGGCAAGCGAACTCGAAGGCATGGCTGATCGCGTCGCGATCGACCGTGGGAAGGCCCGCCGCGGCATCGCCGTTGCCTTCGACGTCGACCCCCCGGAAGGCAGGGTCGAACTCCTCGATCACCGCGAAGAGATCGGCAAGTAACTCCTTGTGTTCTAGGGCTGTTTGTGTTGTTCGAGGAATCGCCGGCCCTCCTGATAGCGACCGCTGTAGGCACGGAACGCAGCTGAACGCTCCAGGGTTACCTCCTCTGAGGATACGACCCCGATCGTCCCGTTCCCGCCCTCAGGCTCCCCCTCGATCAATCCGAGCTCCGCGAGCACCCGGAAGCAGCGGGCCGCCACCTCCGGGCTCCGCGGGTGTAAACCCGTGGTCCCCTCCAGCCCCCGGCGCAGCTCGGGCCCGCACAACTCGCCCATCTCGCGCAGCTCCCCATACATGGAGGCGAGCTCGTTCCGCTGAGCCCACTGCTCGGCCAGCACCGACGTTGCGAAGCGGCTCCCCGCGGCTCCCCATACGAGATGAAGGAAGCCACAACCATCCCCCCCGCCGCCGCGACCAGATGACGCGAGTTGCAGCTGCGAGCCGGATGCGGGTGGGTCGACGAGAACGACATGCTCAAAGGCCTGCGACAAGCCGGTTACCTCCGCAAGGGCGGGATAGTCGGTCAGAGCGAGGCCGCTGTCGGAGCGAGCGACAAGCTCGCTCACCTCAGCCCGGGCGCAGCGCGCACAGGCGATCCCGGCGGCACCGCCGTTGAAGCGAGCGAGCCCCGCGGCTCCCCCGGCCAGAGCGGCATGTCGAGCGGCATCTGCGCAAACGGCCAGCACGGCCGCACCGCTCGAGAGCAACTCGGCGATTGTCGACGCCGGCGATCCGCAGCCGCGGATCGTCTCGCGGGATGGGCCCCGCGCGTGCTCGCCCCCCCCGAGCACGCCAGGGCCCAAGTCGCAATGCAGCTCGCGCTCGAAGCGCTCCCACCACTCCGCATCCGGGCACTTGCACGTGTGCAAGCGGCTGTCCTGCCCCTCCAGCGGGTACAGCTCTTGCAGCACGACTCGTGGCTCGACGGAACCGTTCCAGTGGTTGACCTCGAGCCGCACCCCGATATCGACGGGATCCTCCTCCCCAACGCCCAGCGTCGAGCACCCAAACGCGACGCCGATGGCGCGGTGAGAGCCGCTATGGAGATTGAAGCGCGCATGTTTGCCGTTGCCCATCGGTCGCACGTCGCGCACCTGCGCCGAGGGCACGAGCAGGCGAACCGACGGGTTCCCCATGCCAAAGGGCGCCATGCGCCTCAGCTCTTCGGCGAGATCGAGGCCCAGCCCCGCCCCGCCGATCATCGCGTCGATCCGCTCCGTCCGTTTCAGGTCCCCTGGACCGAGAAGGGAATCGGCGTGCGCGGCAAACTGCTCCCTGAAGGCGTCGAGATTCTCCGCGCGAAGCTCCAGGCCGGCGGCGGCCTTGTGCCCGCCAAAGCTGACGAGATGCGCAGAGCAGGCGTTGAGCGCACCCAGCAGATCGAATCCGGGGATGCTTCGGCCAGAGCCGCGGCCACTTCCGTCCTTCCCCAGCGAGACGACCACGACCGGACGACTGTGCCTCTCCACCAACCGCGACGCAACGATCCCGATCACCCCCGGATGCCAGCCCTCGCCTGCGACCACGAACCCGGAGGCCTCGCGCAACCTCGGCGGTAGCTCGCGTCGAGCGGTCTCGGCGGCGGCCGCGACCACCCGTTCTGTCGTCCTGCGCTCGCTGTTCGCCCGATTCAGCTCGGCGGCGATCTCCGCCGCCCGCCCATCGCTCTCGGTCAGGAAGAGCTCGACGCCCGCGTCGGCGCGGTAGAGGCGCCCGGCGGCGTTGATGCGCGGGGCCAGACGGAAGCCGAGATCGCCCTCGTCAAGCGTCGTCGGCTCACAACACGCGGCCTCCAGCAGCGCCCGGATACCGGGGCGGCGCGCAGCGCGAATCACCTCCAGGCCTCTCTGTACAAGCGAGCGGTTCTCTCCGACCAGGGGAACCTGATCGGCCACCGTCGCCAGGGCGACCAGGTCGAGCTCGTCATCCGGCGGAGCAACCCCGGCCGCTTCGTGCAGACCGCAGGCAAGCTTCCAGGCAACGGCGGTTCCGCACAGCTCCTCGAAGGGGTAGCCGTCCAGTGCCGGGTGCAAGATCGGGCACTCGGGGCGTCCTGCGCCCGCCTGGTGGTGATCGGTGACGATGACCTCGATGCCCAGCGAGCGCGCCAGCGCCACCTCCTCGACCGCCGTGACACCGCAATCGACCGTGACGATCAGCGAGGTTCCGCGCTGCGCCAGCCGTTCGACGTTCCCTGCCTTCAAGCCGTATCCATCGGACCCGCGATCGGGAATCAGCCAGTCGCAATCGGCGCCGAGACGGCGCAGCGCACGAACCATGATCGCCGTAGCGCAGACGCCATCGACGTCGAAGTCCCCGTGAACGGTGATTCGCCGCTGCGCTCGAACCGCGGCCAGGATGCGCTCCGTCACTTCGCCCATCGAGTCGAACCCGGACGGTGGGTGCGACTCAGCGCCGTCCAGAAACGCGCGGGCTGCATCCGGCGTCCGGTAGCCGCGACGGACAAGCGTGATCGCAACCGGTTCGCTCAGGCTCAACTCCTCAACCAAGGATCGTGCCTCGCGATACGAATACGAATCTGCCCGGTAGGCGGTGGGACTCTCCACGCAGCCAGACTAGGAATCGCCTGGGACGGATTCGCGAGGCAAAAGCTGCCCCCCGCGCTTATCCGCGCAGCTGCGCGGCCCGATGGTCTTCAGGCGCTTCGGCGCTCAGCCCGGATGCCAAGCAGCCAGACGACGGTGAGACCGATCACGACGCCCGGAATCGCCGTCAACGCAGTCCCAACGTCGGTCGTGCCCAAGCCGCGGCCGCTGAACGCCTCGACGATCGCCCCAAAGGCCACGGCTCCGATCACCGAGCCGAGAAAGGCGCCGACGATCCCCTGCCAGAAGTGATCGGGCAGGAACACGGTGAAGTGCCAGAGAGCGATTCCCATCGTGAACCAGACGAGCAGTGCCATCAGTTAGCGGTGCCTCCCATGTTTGCGGCGCTGGCGGCGACGCTCGCGGCGCAGGGCGTCCCGTTCGCGACGTTCGACGGTGGCGGGATCGAGAGCCGGTGGCTCGCCATTGGGGGACTGATCCGCCTGATCCCGGTCCCCGACGGCTTCGGCCGTCCTCGGTGCCTCTGCCTGTTCCTCCGGGGCAACCACTCCCTCATCGACCTCCCCGTCGGCCTCCGACTCGGACTCGAGCTTTGCAAGCTCGACGTCGTCGGCAAAGGCCGGCACCGTCCCCCCGCCGGCCTCGGCGATGCGGGCGCGCCGCCGGGCAAAGAGCGGCTCGCGTTCCTTCCACGCGGTCAGCACCGGCGACGCGATGAATATCGACGAGTAGGTGCCCGACGCAATCCCGACCAGCATCGCGAAGGCAAAGTCCTGCAGCGTCGCGCCGCCGAAGATGAGCAGCGAGACAATCGCGAGCAGAGTCGAGAAGCTGGTCGCCAGAGACCTCGTCAGAACCTCGCTCATCGACCTGTTGACGATCTGCGAGAACGCAGCTCGCGGCATGCGTGGCATGTTCTCGCGTATCCGGTCGAAGACGATGATCGTGTCGTACAGCGAGTAACCCAAGATCGTCAGGAATGCGGCGACCGTTCCGCTCGTCACCTCCCTCCCGGTCAGCGAGTAGACCCCTGCCGTGATGAGGATGTCGTGGAAGAGCGCGATCAGCACCGGCACCGCGAACTTGGGATCGAAGCGGAACGCCACGTAAGCGCAGATCACCAGCAGGGAGAAGATCAGCGCCTTGAGGGCGCTGCTTGCAACCTGTTCTCCGAAGGTCGGCCCGACGCTGGTGCTGTCGAAGCCGTTCGTCACGACACCGAACTGCGAGTTCAGCGCGGTCTGCGCTTTGGCGACGCTGCTCGGCTGCAACTGGCGGGTCTGGATCTGGAAGACGTTCTTGCCGAATTCGCGGTCGGTGACTTTCTGAATCTCCTCACCGCTTATGCCGGTCCGGTCGAGAACTTCCCGCACGCCTTCCTCGTCGGTCGTCTTGCTCAGGGCGACCTTGATCCGCGTCCCCGATTCGAAGTCAATGCCGAAGTTGAGCTGCTGGGTCGCCAGTGCGAGCGCCCCGACGACCAGGATCGTGCCGGAGAGAGAGAAGAACCAGCGACTGGCACCCATGAAGTCGAAGTGCCAGCGAAGGCGCGGTTTGGAGGCCCCGAGGACGCTCGGCGAGCGCAGCATTCGCGAGCGGCTCATGCTGCCGAGCAGCGCCTGCGTGAAGACGACGGCGGTGAGCAGGGAGACGATCGTGCCGACCCCGAGGGTGAAGGCGAACCCCTTGACGCCCGCCGTCGCGAGCACGAAGAGAATGAACGCGGTGAGCAGCGTCACCACGTTGGCATCGACGATCGTCGCAATGCCGCGGCGGTAACCCGCGGCGATCGCCGTCGCCATCGGACGCCCGGCTCGGAGCTCCTCCTTGATCCGCTCGAAGATGACGATGTTGGAGTCCGCCGCCACCCCGATCGTCAGGATCAAACCGGCAATCCCAGGCAACGTCAGCGTGATCGGAATCAGTTTGATCAGCGCGAAGAAGATGACGCCGTAGGCACCGAGGGCAACCGTCGCGATCAAGCCGAGGAAGCGATAGAAGAACAGCAGGAAGAGAATCACCAGAAGGAGGCCGATGACGCCCGCCTTGATCCCGGCGTGAAGCGCCTGGGAGCCGAGCGTCGCCGAGACCTGCGTCTGGCTGATCAGCTTGAGGTTGATCGGCAGAGCACCGATCTGCAGGATCGTCGCCAGGTCCTGCGCTTCCTGGATGCTCGTGAAGCCACCTGAGATCTGGGCTCCGGTGCGCCCGTCGATCCCATCCGGGTTCTGGGCGTAGTTGATGATCGGCCGCGTTTTGACTTCGTTGTCGAGCACGACGGCGAAATGCCCGGAGGTCTGTTCAGCCGCCTGTTCGCTGACCGGACCGATCGCCTGAGCCTGACCGCGCTGCGCGATCCGCCGTGTGACTTCCTGGAACGCCTGGCGTCCTTGGTCGGTGAAGCCGAAGCTGACGTTCGGCTGTCCGAATTCGTCCGTTTCCTGCTTCGGGCGAGTGATGTCGGTGCCCGAAAGCGCTGCGTCATCTTTCAGCGCGTACCAGCCCGGTTCGGCTTCCGGCAGGATCGCGCCCTTTTCGTCGGACGGTTGTTCCGAAACGATGATCGTCCCCTCCGGAACCGTCAGGACGATCCCCTTATGCGAACGTTTGTGACCGGTGGCCGAGATGTAGAGGTCCTTCTTCGTGAACTCCGGCCCGGCAACCAGGTTGTGCGGCTCCTTCGCGCTGAAGAGGTAGTAGCGAGGTTTTGTCGTTGAACAGGTGTTGCAGTTGGGCAGTGGTTCCTGCTGCGCGGCAAGCTGCACGGCGTCATACGCGGTCGGGAACGCCCCGGAGAAGAGCAGCTGGGCGTTTTCGGGCTTTTTTGGTTTGCGCCCCGCGGCTTCCCATTCCGCTTCCGCGGTTTTGAGCGGCCCCTTGGGCGGTTGCTGACCGGGGTGTCCTCCGATCAGGCGCTCCGGGCCGATCAGGTTGGGCTCCCAGTCGTAGAAGTAGAGCTGGGCGGTCGTGCCCACCTGTTCGATCGCCCGCTGGGCGTTGGTGACGTCCGGGAGGCTGACCGAGATCTCAGTCGTGCCCAGCCGTGCGACTTCGGGCTCGGAGACGCCGAGCCGGTCAATCCGCTCGCGGATGATCGTGATCGAGCGTTCGACGTCTTCGCCGCTGACCGTCTTGACCTGGCCGGTTGGCGTCCCCTGGTAGATCAGCTCGACCCCACCCTTGAGGTCGAGACCCAGCCGGGTCGGCTTGGTGGCGATGACCAGACCGGACACGGCGATCAAGCCCAGTACGAAGAGCAGCACGAGTAGGTGCCTGCGCCTCCGGCCCATGGCCATCTCAGCCCTCCGGGGTCAGGACGATGAGGAGGCCACCGTCATCGTCGTAGGCCGGAAAGACGTCGGCAACCGCTTCCGCGGGGATGTCGCCCTCGGCATTGACAGAGACCCGCTTGCCGAGCGAGCGAACCCCCCACTCAAGTGAGGTGTCGATTGGATCGGTCGCACCATCGTTGCGCTCGGCAGCGGCTGCTTCCTCGGTCGGCTCCAACCACTGCAGGCCAAGGACTTCCTTCACCGGGCGCCCGATCACGTCCTCGTCGGTGAGACCCGTCAGCTCGAAGCTGCCGCGCCCGGCGTCGATCACCCGCCCCTGCTGATCGCAGACGAAGAAGGCGGCGTTGGGCGCCGGGTAGTAGTCGTCAAGCAGCTCGAAAACGAACCCGAAGCCGCACTTCGAGCAGCCTTTCGGTCGGGCGCTGAAGCCCGCCGTGCGATCGGCGCTCAGCTCCCTGTTCCCGCAGTTGGGACAGATGAAGAACGGCATCGACCGCAGGTTACTCAGAACAGGCCCCGCGCTTCAGCGGGGGCTGGTAGTCCGAGGTGCTCATAGGCGCCCGCGGTGATGACCCTGCCGCGCGGAGTCCGCTTCAGGAGGCCCTGCTGGAGCAGATAGGGCTCAAGGACGTCCTCGATCGTGTCCTGCTCCTCGCCGACGGCGATTGCCAGGGTGGAAAGCCCGACCGGCCCGCCCGCGAACTTGGTCGCGACGGTCTGCAACAGGGTTCGGTCGTTGCGATCGAGGCCCCGCGCATCTACCTCGAGCATTTCCAGCGCCGCGATCGCCACCTCGGCGTCTATGGCGCCCCGTCCCTTGACCTGGGCAAAGTCACGGACCCTCTTCAGCAGCCGATTGGCGACCCGCGGCGTACCTCGCGCACGGCCCGCAATAGTCTCCGCCCCGTCTGGATCGATCTCGACGTCGAGGATCTGTGCCGACCGCTTGACGATCTGGGCCAGGTGCCCGGCCTCGTAGTGCTCGAGCCGATGGCAGACCCCGAAGCGGTCGCGCAGCGGCGTCGTCAGCAGACCGGCGCGGGTCGTTGCCCCGACCAACGTGAATGGAGGCAGGGGCAGCGTCACGGTGCGGGCTCCGACTCCCTGCCCGAGCACGACGGGAAGCTCTCCGTCCTCCATCGCCGGGTAGAGCGTCTCCTCGATCGCGCGCCCGAGCCGGTGGATCTCGTCGATGAAGAACACGCTGCCGGGCTCCAGCGCCGTTAGGAACGATGCGACGTCGGCCTTTCTCTCCAGGGCCGGTCCGGCGGTCTGCACCAGCGGCACTTCCATCTCGGCCGCGATGATGTGGGCCAGCGACGTCTTGCCGAGCCCGGGCGGACCGGCAAGGAGAACGTGATCGAGCGGCTCGTCCCGGCCCCGTGCCGCCTCCATGAAGATCGCGAGCTGCTCGGTCACCTGCCGCTGGTTTACGAAGTCCGCCAAGCTCGGCGGTCGCAGGGAGCGATCGAGGTCCTCATCTGGGATGTCGGCTCGCGCGTCGTGTATGCGAACTTCAGGCTCGTCATCGATCCCGGGGGTGCGAATTCGATCGCTCATGCGGCCTTGCCGGTGCCCGCCTTGCGCAGGGCTTGCCCGATCAGCTCCTCGGGATCGTTGCTATCGATGCCGTCCAGCAACCGCTCGGCCTCGAGCGGGGCGTATCCGAGGTTGACCAAGCCGTCGCGAGCCAGAGCCCGGGCGTCACCGCTCTCGACTACAGCCAGCGCTATCTCCTCCTTGAGCGCCCCCGCCACCTTTTCGCGCAGCTCGACGATGATCCGCTCGGCAGTCCGCTTGCCGATTCCGGGCACTGCCTGAAACCGCTTCGCGTCCCCCGCGGCTATCGCCCGCAGCAGCTCGCGCGCCGGCCCTCCGGAGAGCGCCGCGATCGCCACTTTCGGGCCGATCCCGCTGACCGAGACCAGCTCGCCGAAGAGATCCCGCTCTTCCTCCGAGGCGAAACCGTAGAGCGAAAGCGAATCGTCCCGCGCGACCAGCTCTGCATGAAGGAAGGTCTCCCGCCCGATGGCAGGAACAGCCTTCAGAGTTTCAGACGAGACCGTCAAGCGGTACCCGACACCGCCGGCGTCGACCACGACGTGATCGGGTCGCCGCACCATCACCTCTCCTCGAACCGCGGCGATCATCCGGCGATCCGCTCCCGAGCTGCGTCGCCCGCGATCTCCCCGGCACGCTGGAGACCGGCAGTCCCGCCATGGCAGATCGCCACCGCCAGCGCGTCCGCCGCATGGTCGGAGCTGGGCGGCTCGGGCAGCCCGAGGAGGGTGCCAACCATTCGCTGCACCTGCTTCTTGCCGGCGGCGCCGGATCCGCAGACAGCCATCTTGATCGCCTGCGGGGTGTAGGCGAAACAGCGCACCCCACGCTGTGCCGCCGCCAGCATGGCGACGCCGCTGGCCTGGCCGACCGCCATCGCGGAGCGCACGTTCTTGCCGAAGTAGATGTCCTCTATCGCGAGCGCCTGCGGCTCATGCCAGGCGATCAGCTCCGCGAGAGCGTTATGGATGCGCTCCAACCGCCGCTCGATCGGCTGCTCGGCCGAGGTCTCAACCACGCCCCCGTCCAGCGCAACCATGCGGCTCCCCTCCACCCTGACGATGCCAAAGCCAAGGTTCGCGGCACCGGGATCGATCCCCATCACGACTTGCATGGGAGTTGATTCTGGGAAACGCTCCGGATGCCTTTACGCCACGCGGGCGAGATCGTGCGGCTTACGCCGCCGCCAGCTTCTGGAGGACCGCCTCGGGTATGTCGAAGTTGGCGTGGACGGCGCTGACGTCGTCGTGCTCTTCGAGCGTATCGACGAGTCGCAGCAGCGCGGCCGCATCGTTCCCCTTCACTTCGACGGTGCTCTTCGGCTCCATCGCAAGGTCCACCGAATCGATCTCTATTCCAGCCGCCTCGAGCGCTTCGCGCACGGCCGTCAGGTTGCCCGGCTCGCAGAGCACGCGCACAAGGTCGCCCTCCGCTCGCACGTCGTCGGCGCCGGCATCGATCGCGGGGATCAGGTCGTCCTCGTCGTAGCGAGCGCCGTCGACGGCGATCACGCCTCGCTTCTCAAAGATCCAGGCGACCGATCCGGGCTCACCGAGGCTGCCCCTCTGCTTGGTGAACGCCAGGCGCACATCCGCGCTGGTGCGGTTGCGGTTGTCGGTGAGAGCCTCGACGAGGATCGCCGCCCCACCCGGGCCGTAGCCCTCGAAAACGATGTGCTCGATTGCCTCCGCATCCCCGCCCGCGCCCGTGCCGCGATCGATCGCGCGCTGGATGTTGTCCTTGGGCATCGACGCTTCGCGGGCCTTCTGGATCGCTGTCGCCAGGGCCGGATTGCCGTCGGGGTCTCCACCTCCGTCTCGCGCAGCCACCGTCAGCGCTCGCGCGAGCTTGGTGAACTGCTGGCCCCGCTTGGCGTCAACGGCAGCCTTCTTATGCTTGATTGAGGCCCACTTCGAATGCCCAGACATCGTTTGCCATTCTATGAACCGGCGATGCCCCCGCAGACGCTCCTACATCCGCACGACGACAGGCCGGTGACTCGGGGCCTAGCCGCAAGTGCGATTTTCGTCGTGATGCTGCTCGCCGCGTTGTCGCTATGGACGGCGATACCGCTCAGCTGGGTCTACATCGGCTCGAAGGTGTCTCACACCCAGTTCCCCAGCGAGGGGCCCTACCTCGTGGTCGCAGTCGGGATCCTCATCACCGTTGTGATCGTCGCCTGGCTGATTGCCCGCCTCAATCGTCTCTATATGCGGGTCACCGGCACCAACCGCCTCTCACCGATGCGCCCAACCTGGCTGAAGAGCATGCGCGACACGTCAGGGCCCGCCGGCACCACCACCGTCGTCGAGGCGGTCCTGATCGGCTCCGTCCTGCTTGCGTTCCTGGCGATGACGGTCTGGTTCTTCCTTCTCGCCGGTTCACCCATCCCGAACGGTTAGCCCCGGCCGCGACCGCCGCGACGGGGACGTGACACCGCCCCGCACCACCCAAGGGGCGTGGCAAGGGGGCGTGAGATCGTCCCCGCACCCGCCCAAGGGGGGCGTGAGGCAGATAGACACGCATATGGGGTGTCTATCTGCACAACGTCCGCAGTGGTCGACTGTCCCAGCTACACGACGAATTTGCCGTCGACCTGGAAGTCCTCGCCGTCGACGATGATCTTGCCTCCGCGGCGCAGGTCACAGACGAGGTCGGTGTGGACAGCCGACTCGTTGACGCCGCCCGACTCGGGGTAGCTGCGGCCGACCGCCATGTGGACGGTGCCACCGATCTTCTCGTCGAGCAGGACCTCGCGAGTGCCGCGATCGATTGCGTAGTTCGTGCCGATCCCCAGCTCGCCCAGCCGGCGGGCACCGGGGTCGGTATCGAGCAACTGGATCAGGAACTCCTCTCCCCGCTCGGCGCTTGCATCGACGACCCTGCCGGACTCGAAGCGAAGCCGCACGCCGGCGACCTCACGGCCGCCGATCGTCGCCGGCAGGTGGAAGGTCACCTCGCCCTCAACCGAATCCTCGACGGGACCCGTGAAGAACTCGCCATCGGGCATGTTGTGCCGGCCATCGCAGGGGATGAACACGCGGCCGGAGATCCCCAGCGTGATGTCGGTGCCCGGAGCCGTAACGCGGACCTGCTCATGGCCCTCGATCCACCCGGCCAACCGCACCGTTTCGGCCGAGGCGCGCTTCCAGGCGGTCAGCGGCTCGTCGTCGTCGGCGAGGCAGGCTCCGTAATAGAAGTCTTCGTAGTCGACCAAACCCATCTCCGCCTCCGAGGCGTAGGCGTTGGTCGGAAAGAGCGTGTAGCACCAGCGAAACTCCCCCGTCGCGCTGCGCTCCATCGCCCTGCCGAGCAACTCGCCGGTGGCGGCCTGGCGGCGCATCTGCCGCTCGGGAGGGATGTCGGAGAGCTCGCGGGTGTTGCTGCTGGCACCGATCGCGATGCGGACGTCCACGTTGTCGAACAGCCATTCGGAGGTCGGAGAGATCCAATCGAGCTGGACGTCGCTGGCCTGCTTGTAGTAAAGCGCGCTCTGGCCCTCGAGCGAGACGTTGAGAATCGGGTTTGCGCCGGCCTTGAGCACCTCCTCGTAGACAGCCAGCAACAGCGGCGCGGCCGCGTTCTCACCCTCGATCGCGACGATCTCGCCCCTCTTGACCTCGGTCGAGTAGCCGACGAGGATCTTCGCGAGCCGCTCGGCTCTGGGGTCTCTCACGTTTCAGCCTCCTCGCAGGCACGTCGTCGCGTGCCGGTCGCCATTGCCATGAACAGTGCGTGCAAACGTGGGTCGTCGGTCAGCTCCGGATGGAAAGCGCAGGCCAGGACGCCTCCCTCTCGAATCGCCACCGGATGGTCGCAATATGAGGCGAGCACGTCCACGTTGGGGCCGCAGCGCTCTACCCACGGCGCCCGGATGAATACCGCC
>JBAVGD010000039.1:0-5800 GCA_049684635.1 Solirubrobacterales bacterium
CGCGAAGACCGCGGCCGCCTGGGCGCGCCGCTCCGACTCGGGCGGCACGTCGGCGGCGAGGGCGATCTTGTCGGCGCGGGCGAAGCCGACCCCGGCGACCTCGGTCAGCCGGTAGGGGTCCTCGTGCAGGATCGCCATCGAGCGCTCGCCGAAGCGGGCGTGGATCGGCGCCGCCAGGTGGGCCAGGCCGTGGGGCGCGAGCTGGACGTGCAGGTCGCGGACCGCCCGCGAGGCATGCCACGAGTCGGCCGCCGCGACGGCCTGCTCGGCGCTGACCCCGCGCAGCCCGGCAAAGACGCCGGCGGGGTCGGCGGCGATCGCCCCCAGGACTCCCTCGCCATGCTCGTCGACGAGGCGCTCGGCGCGGGCCGGGCCGATGTGGCGCAGCGTCGTCAGGTAGGCGATCCGCCCGGCGCGATCGGCGGGATCGAGCGGCAGCGCCCCACGCGCCTTCAGCTGCCGCCCGTAGCGCGAGTGCGTCTGCCAGTCGCCGCTGACTTCGGCGCGGTCGCCGGCGCCCAGGTGGGCAACCGGGCCGACGAGCGCGAAGCCCTCGCCCGACTCGGCGTCCTGGACCTCGAGAACGGCGTAGCCGTCGTCCTCGGCGCTGAAGATGACCCCGAGCACCTCGACCGTGCCGCTGAAGGCGGCGGCGTCGGCGTCGAAGAGGGCGGGAGCTTCGTTCACAGAGCAAAGCTAGATGGTCGCGAGGCGCTCTGGCGTCCACCTCGCGGGAAGATCCTTGCTTGGAAATCCAAAGTACGACAAGATGCCTGCGATCCGGCCCAACCGGGGCCGCACGAATCGGGAGGACGAAGCAGATGGGCACCTACGCGGTAAAGAAGATCGACGAGATGGAGGCCGTCTTCGGCGGCGGCTTCAAGCGCGCCCGCGCGGAGCTGGGAGTCGAGTCGTTCGGCATGCAGATCATCGACATGCCAGCCAACTACGACAACTACCCCGAGCACGACCACGAGCAGGACGGTCAGGAGGAGGTCTACGTGACCCTCGGCGGCGGCGGCGAGATCGAGATCGAAGGAGAGCGCTTCCCGCTCGACGGCGACCACGTCGCCCGGGTCGGCCCCGGCGTCACCCGCAAGGTCTGGCCGGGCGATCAGGGCATCCGCATACTCGTCCTCGGCGGCAAGGCCGGCGAGGCCTACGACGCCCCCGACATCACGAAGCTGGGCGAGCCCGACCCGATGGCGGCAAGCTAGCGGGCTCATACCCCGGGCACTCGAGGACCGGCACCCGCGGGTAGCGCGGGTAAGCCGGATCCTCGCGGGAGCGCCGGCAGGTTTGATTTGTTGGGGTCTCTGGTTACATCGACGGAACTAGTTTTGTTTTGTGAGGTGGTGTGTATGTTGAGGTATGTATTCGTGTATGGGAGTTTGGGTAGGTTGTATTTGTTGTCGTAGGCGATGTTTGTGTTGCTGTGGTGGCTGGGGGCATGGTATTGGTGGGGGTGTGTGGGACTGGGCGTAGCCCGAGCGTGGCGTTGGCCACGCGAGGGAAAATTTTTGTCTGCGACCGATACTACGAATGGATCGTTCGTAGTCGCCCCTGACGGCAGAGCCGATCGATGCCCCTTTTCAACCTGACGCGCTCGACCTCTCACTCAGCTGTCAAAGAGGGCCCGCTGGCCCATTCCGTCGACACTTGGGGCCGTTAGGTACTCTCGGCTCGGATCTACGCCAAACTCGCTCGACATGTTCACACCCCTGCGACCAGCAGACTGAAGTCCACTTCTTCTGGGCTCGCCCTTGCCGCCCTAGTTCAGCGGGGTCCCGCCGAGACTGGAGACTTTCCAGCCGCCGTCTTCCTTCAAGATTGGCATTGCAACGATTACGCTTTTGTTTGTGTAGATGACGAAGGCATTCTCGCCTTCAACCCGCAGCGACCGGACGTCGGCGTTTTCAGCTTCGGCCTTGAGTTCCGGCTTCGCGGCCTGGCTAATCACCCCGGCGAGGATCGCAGCGCAGCTCGTGTCCGTGCCCGGTTTCGCTCCTCTTGCAAGGTGTTCGATCGATGTGATCGTCCCCTTGGATATGTACGCGCAGACCGCGGCCCAGTTGCTTTCGGCGCGAGCGTCGAGGAAGTTATGCAGGGCGGTCGCTGCGGCTTCGAATTCCGAAGGGCTGGCCTCTTCCCCATATTCCTGCACGCTGTTATCGCCGCCCTTGACGATGAACTGCCCCGAGCCGCCGTCGGAGTCGTGGTGGTGCTTTGGAACAAATTCCTTGGCTTGACGGCGTTCCTTTGCCTGCCCCCCTGAGCGCGCTTCGCCTGACTTACCCTCGCTACTGCTGGGAGTTGACTTCTCGCTTTGACTGCCTGGCGAACTTGTCTTCTGATTTTCGGAGCCCTTAGACCCGGAGGAGCCACTGCGTTCCTCTTCGACATGGCTCTTCGAAGTGCTCTCGTTCGATGAACCACGGTTCGAAGCCTTGTTCTTGCCGGATTCGCCGAAGGCGCCCTGTTCCGTTGACGCACCCCGCGTGGCGGTCGAATCAGTGTCCCCGCTCCCTCCGCAGGCGGCGAGGCCCACGGCAATAAGCAGGGCCGTCAGCGCAGCGATCAACGTCTTCGAAGCTCCCCTCACGGATTCGATTCTAGAGACCTCGCCGACGGTGCAGATTCAGGCGGCTTCGCGACCAATCGATCTGGCGATCAATTCCGTGCCGCGCGACGTCTCGGCAAACCTGCGTGCCTGGCCCCGCTGTCTATATATATAGGGGGAACGCAGCACGCCTGAACCGCATGCTAGGACTTGACAGGAGCTTATAGGAGTTTGTAGCTTTAATAGGCATGCCTGATGGAGACCAAAGCAATACCGACGAGTTGCTGGAGGCTCGCGAGAAACTTCGAGCCGAACTCGCCTTCGTGGATGCCCTGCTCGAGAAGGAACTAGGCAGCGATCAAAGCCGGGACGCGAAGGAGGACCGTCAAAGCAAACGGCCGGTGCGGGCGAAGGTGCTTGATGCCCTGGACGACTTCGGCTGGCCTGCCTACACGCGCCAGATACGCATATATATAGACGCGCGAACCGGCGACATGATTCCTCCCCCGCGTTTTGGGACCCTGGCTCACGATGAGCAAAAGGCCTTCGACTCCCGTCGTCCAAGGGCGGTTTACCTCGGCTTTGCCCTGACTTCCGCTAGGGGCGAGCCGATCAAGCGATTGCTGGTCCGCTCGGATTGGGAGCTGAAACGAAGGATCGTCGCGCCAACGACAGGCCGAGTGCAGCACCTCGTCATGACCATACGCTTGTGTGAATTAGCACTTGAACTAGGGGTGCCTGCGGTCTACCCCGGTCGTCTCAAACAGCTCGCCGCTGATCACGCTCGTGATCTTCCAGGCGTCAGGGTTCGGCATGGCGAGTTCGACCTGGAGGGCTGGCATGACCTCGCGAAGGCTGAGTTGGAAAGGCTCTGGCCTCGAGATGATGATGAGCGCGCAGCTGCCGCCGCAAAGTTGAAGGATCGCCCCGAGCGGGCCCTTCTTTTCGGCCTACCTGGAGCGCTGGAGGGCGGTGAACACCGGGTCGAGCCGATGGAGGAAAGCGGATGAGCCTTGTAGGTGCACGCGGCATCGTGAGAGCGTCTCGCATCCCAACCTGTCAGCGGCAGGCGGCACTGGTCGTCGAGCACGAACGGGAGGTGGAGTTCTA
Organism: Solirubrobacterales bacterium; assembly: GCA_049684635.1. Classification (GTDB taxonomy): domain Bacteria; phylum Actinomycetota; class Thermoleophilia; order Solirubrobacterales; family 70-9; genus VRUE01. The sequence continues at coordinate 3,671 of JBAVGD010000039.1, forward strand.
CCGCCTGTTCACGGGGCGAGACTTTCCAGGTGAGTACGGGGAGCGGATCTCCGCCCTGCGGCGTGGAGCGGCGTTCGAGCGCGCGGCGTTCAAGAACGATGGCGCCCAACTCAAGGAGGCATTGGCCCCGAGGTTCGGCTACGCACCCGAGGAAATGTGGGCTCGAAACTTCGCAAAGGAGGTTCCCGGTTCGCCCTCGGCGATACATGCAGCGAGGTTGCATCGCCTTACGCGAGTGCTTGGCGATCTCATAGCCGGAAAGCGTGTTCCCGAGCTTCTCATCCAGCCACAGCTCCGTATCCCCATCCGCCCGGAGGCTGGTTACTTCGAGTTCATCGCTCCCGATTTCATGGTGCTCGATCGCCAGCGACGAATGTATGTGCCAGGCGAGCTCAAGTCCTTTCCGGAACGCGATGGCCTGGCCGCGGCCGCCGATCTCGAGTTGCCACGCCGCCAAGCTGCTGTCCAAGTCATCGCCCTGACGGCTTTGGCGCAAAAGCTGATGGTTGCGGATCGCGTGCGAGAGCAGGCTGTGTTCGTCTTTGCCACGCCTTTCGGCCTGCAATTGGGACCACCTCACCTCGAGGCTCTTCGCGCCGAGTGTCGTGAGATTCGACGGGCGATCACGCAACTTGCCACCGTCCACCGCCGTCTTGAAGAGCTGCGGTCGATCAAGAATGCACCCTTGATCGACCTTATAGACAAGTTCGCCCCTGATTACCGCGAGGCCTGTCATGGAATCTGCATCCTCGCCGGTCCATGTAAGGAAGCAGCAACCGGCACGGCTCGAGAGATTGGGGATGAGGCGCGAGAGATGGTCGGAGCCGACATGCCATTGCAACGAATCATCGAGCTCTCCAAGGGCGCAGCGCCGACGACGCAGGTGGAGGCGGAACTCGCGTCAGCGTTGGCCGACGCTGCGGGAGTACTCGATACGCTCGCGACGGTGAGGGCCGCATGAGCGTCATTGACATCCTCGCTCGCGCTCGCGCCTGGACCGACGCTCGGGCCGTGACGATGCGTGAGCGAGCGACGCTGTCCAGCGATCCACCAACAGCGTTCGGCATCGCGCCGATCAAACTCGTTTCGGAGGAGCACGTTCAGGCGATCGCCTATGGGTTTCTCGATGCAATGCCGAGCTTCGTTACTCGCTGGCATCCGCTCGGACGAGATTCATCGGAGCTCGTGCCGTTCGCGATTGCTCTCGATGCCTACCTGATGCAAATGCTTAGCAAGGGTTTCCTACCTCGAATATGGATCTCCGACACCGCGACGATGGATCTGCTCGAAACCATGGGGCATCGCTTCCACTCCAATCAGCACGCCTCGGTCGAGGTTCGTCGAATGGGCAAGGAGCTACGGCTCCTTTCGTTAGAGGGGTCAATCCCCGGACAGCAGGTTGTTGCGGTCGCACACACCTTGCTTATGGGTGCAATGAGCACCGGCCAAACCGGTGCTGAGGACGCACACCTCGGAGCCCTAATGGCCTGGGTCAACCCACGGCCCGGCCAAGACACCGTGAAACTTGCGGCGGAGCGTGCGCTAATCCCGGCCACTGCGATGCTCGATCGCCAAAATGACGACCTTGTTGAGGCGCTCCGGCGTCAAGCGAAGGGAAGTGGCCGGCGTGCTGCCCTTGCGCGCAAACGCATTAGGCGTGTGCTGGAACAGGGCGCCGGAGCTCAATGGAATCTCCTCATCGAAGCCCGCGACGCATACCTCTCCCTCGGGCTTTCCGCTGACCATCTCGAACCACTTGTGGAGGGGTCTCGCGAACGACTCCGCTTTGGAATGTCAACTTTCCCGGAACCCGGACGCAGCCCAACCGCATTGCTGGCTGAACTCGATCGCAGCGAGCATGCAATAGCGCTGGTTGAGGATCTCGACCTTGCTGATTACGGGACTCGCGAGCGAGCCCGTCGTAGTGGCCATGTCTTCGCTGCGAAAGTGTTGACATGGAATCCCCCCGACCCTCGAGAAAACGGCTTCATAATGCAACTTCACGCTGGCCAGGAGATCCTTCGCGTCCGCCGCGGCTCGATGATCAGGTTGCTCGACGGAAAGATCAGAGCCATCGTGTCCGATGTAGAGGCGCATGAAAACGGCGGATATCTGCTGACCGTCAAGGTC